>JBCBXS010000469.1:0-2013 GCA_039816475.1 Pseudomonadota bacterium
CCGCGCAGGCCCCGCCAACGGGCGATTGACGCTTTGTGCGTCGCCTCGCAGTCTGTTGACCAACGCCCTCGACGGGGCGGCAAACAACAAGACGGGAGGTTGCGCGATGAAGCTTCAGGGTAAGGTTGCGATCGTCACGGGCGCCGCACAGGGCTTCGGCCGCGGCATCGCGGAACTCTTTGCAAGCGAAGGCGCGAAAGTCTGTGTCGCCGATCTCAACGGGGACGGCGCACGCGCAACCGCCGAAGATATTGGCTCGGCTGCCATTCCGTTCGAGGTGAACGTCGCCGATGGTGCCGCCATCCAGGCGATGGTGGACGCGACGACGTCTGCGTTCGGCGGTCTCGACATCATCGTCAACAACGCCGGCACGACGCATCGCAACGGCTCCCTGCTCGACGTGACCGAAGACGAGTTCGACCGCATCTACGCGGTTAACGTCAAAGCGCTGTTCCACGCGGCGAAGGCAGCCGTGCCCGAAATGGAGAAGCGGGGTGGCGGATCAATCATCACGACGGCTTCGACAGCTGGCGTCCGGCCGCGGCCCGGGCTCGTCTGGTACAACGGGTCGAAGGGGGCTGCCATCAACATCACGAAGGGCATGGCTGTCGAACTCGCGCCCAAGAACATCCGCGTCAACGCGATCAATCCGGTGGCCGGCGAGACGGCGATGCTCGCCGACTTCATGGGTGAGGACACGCCGGAGCGCCGCGCGCAGTTCGTCGGCACCATTCCGCTCGGGCGGTTCTCGCAGCCAGCCGATGTCGCCAACGCGGCGCTGTTTCTTGCCGATCCCGCGAGTGGATTTCTGACGGGGCTCGCAATCGAAGTCGACGGCGGTCGCTGCGTCTAAGGGTGGGCTCAAAGCGAGGCAGGTGATGGCTAACTCAGCGAAGATCGCAGCGGAGCCGGACGTCGACGGCGACAAGGTCATCGTCCTCAACGTCAATCACCCAGGCCACACCGAACGCGCAGATGCTGCGAAGTATCGCGACATGCGCGTCGCGCTATTGAGGCTTCTGCCGACGCGCGCGCCGGGCAAGACACAGAAAGACATCCAGGCCACCATCAAACCGCTGCTGCCGGAGACGACGTTTCCCGGCGGCAAAGCCTCAGGCTGGTGGGCGAAGACGGTGCAGCTCGATCTCGAAGCGCGCGGGCTTGTCGTGCGGCACGACACCAAACCGCTGACGTGGACGCGGTGCCGTTAGCCCCGTCGCGATGACGAGACGTGCGCGCCGGACCGGAATGCAAGGTCGATTTTCCGGATCTCTGCGCGATGCCTGAGGAACCACAGGACCGCTGCGAGCTGCATTGCAAGCGCGATCGCAAACGCAGTCCGGTATGCCTCGGGGGGGTAGCCGTCGCCAATCTTCGGATAGAGATCGATGACCAGGCCGATGGCGTACTGCAGCGCGAAGGCGGTCGCGAACAACGACAGGTTGATCGCAGCGTTTGAGCGACCTGCGCGTTCAGCGCCGAAGTATTGGGCGAGCCACGGGTAGGCGAGCACGGCGACCTGCCCGCTCATTCCATAGATGAACCAGATCAGCGCATTGTAGCTCAGCAACTCGGCGATGAGGGCTGCCTGCGCCGCGATGAACAGCACCAGAAAGCCCATCATCGTAGTGAGTAAGCTGACACCGCGGGCCTGCAGCCGATCCGCGATCGTGCCGCTGACCAAGACACCGACCAGAAAAGCGACCGCGGCGAATGCGAGAAGGTCGGCGACGCCTTGCTCGTCGAGCCCGGCGACGTCGCGAAGCCAGGGCCCCGCCCAGAGGGTCTGCACTGCGATCTGCGTGCCGGCTGTCAGTGCGAGCATCGGTGCGACCGCGAGAAAAATCGGATCGCGCATGAGCGTGCCGAGCTGAGAGATCTGCGTCGCCAGCGGAGGGGGTGCCGGCGCGGCTGACGGTCGCGATGGCACGCCGAACCAGATCCAGATTGCGACCGCGAAGGTGATGGCAGCCAGCACCGCGAAGACCATGCGCCACCCGACGGCATCGACGG
>JBCBXS010000046.1:0-12356 GCA_039816475.1 Pseudomonadota bacterium
GCCGCCCAGATGCGCCATATCCACGACGGTCTTGGTCACGCCGACGTTGTAGTCCCAGTCTCCGGGCGTCTTGCCGTCGGCTTCCAGTGAGCCATCCATCATAACGGATGTGAACCCGGCCTGGATGGCGGTCATGCAGGTGGCGGGTGCGTTGCCGTGGTCGAGGTGCACGCAGACCGGGATGTGCGGATAAATTTCGCAGACGGCATCCATCATGTGCTTCAGCATGATGTCGTTTGCATAGGCGCGGGCGCCGCGGCTCGCCTGAATAATCACGGGCGCATCGACGGCATCCGCCGCGGCCATGATCGCGTTGGCCTGTTCCATGTTGTTGATGTTGAAGGCCGGCACGCCGTAGTCGTTCTCGGCTGCGTGGTCGAGCAGTTGGCGAAGAGTAATGCGGGCCATGGGTCAAGCCTCCGGCGGTGGCGGGCGCAATGGATTCGGTTGCCAGCATGTAGCGAAAGTCCTCCGCCAACGGTAGGGGCCCGCCGCGACCATCGACTGCGATCAGCAGTAAACGTCTTAATATCGGGCCTCAGTGTCACGGGAACCTGGAACCGGAACGGCGGCGGCACTCCGGCGTTGGCGTCGCAACCCCACCCGTTTCCTGGAGACACCAATGTCCGGCACCCTGACGACGATCAACCCGACGACAGGCGAGACGATCAAGCAATACGAGATGATGTCGGACAGCGAGGTCGACCAGACGCTGGCGCGGTGTCAGGAGGCCTTCCGCGATTGGGGCATGACGTCGCTGGAGCAGCGCGCAGAGGCGATCTCGGCGATCGGCAACGAGTTGCGCAAGTCGGCCGATGATATGGCGCCGCTGATGACCAAGGAGATGGGAAAGCTCGTCAAACAGAGCCATCAGGAGATCGAGCTGTGCGCGGCGATCTGCGATTACACGGCAAGGACCGGCCCCGACGCGCTTGCCGACGAGCACCGCGATATCGGCGACGGCAAACGAGGGATCGTGACGTATTCGCCGATCGGACTTCTCTACGGGATTCAGCCGTGGAATTTCCCCGCCTATCAGGTTGTCCGCTATGCCATCGCGAACCTGATGGCCGGCAACGGTGTGCTGCTCAAGCACGCCGAGAGCGTCACTGGCTCGGGTCTGTTCCTCCGCGACGTCTTCGAGCGTGCGGGTCTGCAGGAGCATCTGTTTAGCGTGCTGCTGATTAGCCACGAGCAGTCCGACGGTGTCATCGACGACAACAGGGTGCGTGGCGTCACGATGACGGGCAGTTCAGCCGCCGGAAGCAAGATCGCCGCGAAAGCCGGCGTTGCGCTGAAGAAGACGGTGCTCGAGCTTGGTTCGAACGATGCCTATCTGGTTCTTGCCGATGCCGATCTCGACCAGGCCGTCAAAGTCTGCGTTCAGGGCCGCATCTACAATAACGGCGAGACGTGTATCGCCGCCAAGCGCTTCATCGTCGTCGACGAGATCTATGATGCGTTCTCGGAGCGATTCATTGAGGCGATGTCTCAGGTGCGCTCCGGCGATCCGATGGGCGACGACGCCGACATCGGGCCCATGGCGCGCGAAGACCTTCGCGACACGCTGCATGAGCAGGTCGAGAAGAGCATCAGTCAGGGTGCTCGCGCCCGGTGCGGTGGCGAGTTGCCAAGTGGCCCTGGCTTCTTCTATCCGGCAACCGTCCTTGATGAGCTGGAGCCCGGAATGCCTGCCTACGAAGATGAGCTCTTCGGTCCGGTCGCGTCGCTCATCCGTGCCAAAGACGAAGACGACGCGATGCGCATCGCCAACGAAAGCCGGTTCGGCCTCGGCGGTGGCATTCTTTCAAGCGACGTCGACCGCGCCATCGGCCTTGCGCGAGACCACTTCAACACGGGCATGGTGTTCGTAAATGGCTTTGGCCTCGCCACACCCAACATGCCGTTTGGCGGCGTCAAGGATTCGGGCTACGGCCGGGAGCACGGCGGTTTCGGCATGAAGGAGTTCGTCAACGTCAAAGCGATCACCGTCAGCGAGTGACAAGGCCGCTCAAGCCGGTCCTCACTTGAAGAACCCGAGCGCGCGGAACACCGCGAACTGAAGCACCGCCAGACAGACGACGACCCCGGCACGGTAGAGAACGCGGACATGTTCTCCACCGTGCCAGAAGTGGTGCCGACATTTTTTGAAGAGCGACCCAGTCAAAGCCCAAGCTCCAGTCGAAGCCCGCAGCCGGTCGGGCGCTTGCAGTCCGAGCCGCTTCAAGCCCGAGGACGGTTCATGCGTGCCCGCTGCCGGCAACGTAAAGGACTCTTCTGTGACAGCCTCACGTCCGTCGTCATCCGCTGCGTCCCCGCTTGCACGTCACGCTGAGTTCGCTGATGGTTCGGGCACATGTCAAACTGAGACCGCGGCACGGCTGTGCACGCGTGGTCGAGGTCATCCGAATGGGAGAACACCGGTGGCAGACGCGTCTGGCGGATCGCTTGCACAACTCCGCGAAGAGCTGGCAGCCGCTCTGCGCATCGCCGAGAAATTCGGGTTTTCGGAGGGGATCTGTAACCACTTCTCAGTGGCCGTCCCCGGCACCGAAGAGCGTTATCTGATTAATCCCTACGGCGTGCACTGGTCAGAGATGCGCCCGGGCCATTTGTTGCTCATCGACGGCGAAGGCACCGTCCTCGAAGGCGACGGCGAGGTCGAAGCGACGGCGCGCAATATTCACGTGGCCGGCCACCGGGCGAACCCGCGCCACGCCGCGATCCTGCACGTCCACATGCCGCATGCGACCGCACTGACGATGATTGCAGGCGGCAAGCTCGAGATGGCGCATCAGACGGCCTGCCGCTTCTGGGGTCGGATGGCGTATCAGGGTTTTGGCGGTCTCGCGTTGACGGAAGACCAGGGCGAGGACATTGCGGCGGCTCAGGCCGACAACCCCCACGCCGACGTCATCTTCCTCGCAGCGCACGGCGTCTCGATCGGCGGCCCCTCGATCGCGGTCGCGTTCGACGATCTTTACTATCTGGAGCGCGCGTGCCGTCAGCAGATCCTGGCGCTCAGTACTGGCCAGCCGCTCGCGATCCTGCCTGACGAACGCGTGCGCGAAACGCACCGCGAATACATGCAGCAGCTCGCTTATCAGGCTGAAAAGCATTTCGCAGCGCTGATGCGCCTGCATTGATTCATGATCCCATGGGACCGGTACGCGGGACTGGCCGGGACGTGGCCTCCGGTCCACTTGGGGCATGACGGCGATGGGGCGCATCGCCGTGGTCGATCCGGCAACCTGAACGCTGAAACACGAAACGCTGCGGTATCGACACCGCCTATAGGTGTGAGTCGTTCGGTCGA
Organism: Pseudomonadota bacterium; assembly: GCA_039816475.1. Taxonomy (GTDB): domain Bacteria; phylum Pseudomonadota; class Alphaproteobacteria; order Rhizobiales; family Hyphomicrobiaceae; genus JBCBWG01. The sequence continues at coordinate 3,317 of JBCBXS010000046.1, forward strand.
ATTGTGACCGAAACCGGCGAAACCTGCAGCCCGATCCATTATTCGCTCGAATTCGCTCGAAAGGGCCCGCGGCGCGGATCTGTTTTGAAACGGCACAGCTGGTTACGCGCCATTGGCCTTCTCGTGCAACACAGCTTTTCCAAACGGTCAAAAACCGCAAACTGACACTGCGGGAAGTCGGAAATTAAGCGTTTGCAGAGAAGCCGAGTTCACGAGCGATGTCTGAATTGGATGATTTGATTGGTGTGCCGGAGCCGAGCCCGGAGGAGCGTCGTGGCGCCCCTCGGCGGAAGTGTTGCGTCGGTGCGCATGTGAGTTTCGGCGACGCCCGTAGTCGTGCTGCGTGTCGCGTCGTCGACCTTTCAGCGACGGGCGCGCGGGTGGAAATCCTCTGCGATACCGATCATCCGAAGCGCCGGCTGTTCCGGTCTGAGCAATGCGCAGCGCTGATCTTCGATGCGGAATCCTCGATGATCGAATGCGATGTCGTCTGGGCGACGAAGACGCATGCCGGCCTCTCGTTTCGCTCCGCCTTCTTCCACCGCCACGACGGGACGCGCTGGTAGACGCGCGGCGTGAGCACGCCGGGCGGCGTCAGCCGTTGCTTTCGGCATGGACGGTGATCGAGACCTGGTGCGGATAGAACGCAATGAGGTCTGCGAGCGCGGCGGCGAACCCAAACGGATGCGCGTAGCGCCACGCAATCGGGTTTACGCCTTCGAATGCGTAGTAGGACGCCATACCCTTCAATGGGCACTCCGACGATTTATCGGTGACCGTCTCGAGTGATGCTTGCACGTCATCGAGCGGTATATAGATGACCGGGTCGTAAAGATCGCGCCCGACTTCGAGCAGCCAAACCGCACGATCGCTTTGCGCAAGCGGCTTGTCTTCACGCGCGATCGTCACGCGGCGCCCGACAGGCTTCAGTCGCATGAAATGAGCAGCGTTCTCCGGGCGCGCAATGGCATCTGCAGGCAGAGTAAAGGTGACGTCGCGGGTGACGTCTGCGGCGCCGGTGTCTTGTTGATCGCTGATCTGCATCATCCGTCTCCGTGGTCGCGAACCCTATTTCATCAACGCACAATCGCGCCGTGTGGTCCTCGGCAATTTCGGAAAGTCTCTGCGTCACGCCCTCGCCGTGCGGCTACCGACCGCTGCAATCTCTTGGGGAGCGCGAGCGTTGGGCCCGAGCGGCCTCGTCCACCACGTCGTTTTTAGTGCGTGTGCGCCGTGATCTCAGCCCCGAGAGAGAAGTGCATGAAACGCAATCACGAATGCGTTGGGGCGATTTACTTTTCAGCGTACGTGAGAAATGTTGGTGCGACCGTCTGGCACGCTCGTGAAGTGCCAATGGCTGTTCTCCGCCTTGCCTGTTCTGAGTTCCCGTTTGAGGTTCGAGGTTTCGCGTGTCCATTCGCGTTGCAGTTGTCGACGACGAGCCGATTTTCCGAGCCGGCCTTTGCGAGATTGTTCGCAAGTCCGATCGGCTTGATCTCGTCGCTCACGGCGATTGCCACGAGGACGCGGTGACGATTGCGACGGCGGACCAACCGCAAGTTCTCGTGCTTGATGCCGACATGCCGGGCAGCGTCGCCGACACCCTACATCAGATGCGCGCTGTCGCCGGCCAGATGCGTACGGTCCTGATGTCATCGAGGCCGGGTAGCAGCCGTTGCTCCGCTGCGTTCCGGGCTGGCGCGCGAGGGGTCGTCTTACGTGACGTTCAAGGCGCGCGGCTCGTCAGTATCTTACAGAACGTCCACCGCGGGCAGATCTACGTCGAGCCCGCGCTCGCCGGGGACGTCAGCCGAGTGCGCGGCGGTGCCGCTGGCGGCCCGCGAGACTTGGATTGGCAGGCACAGCTCACGCGTCGGGAGAAGGATGTGCTGCGGCATGTCTCGAAGGGCCTGACGAACAAGGAGATCGCGCGGCATTACGACCTCTCCGAGAAGACGGTTAAGCACCACGTCTCGCGCATTCTGCACAAGCTTCAGGCGCGAAACCGCGTCGAGGCTGCTCTCATCGCGAAGCAGCAGCCAGGCTGGAACGAACTGGCAGCGTCGCGCTGATTTACTGGGCAACCGCCTGATGTTTCGATCCATCTGGTCGCGCTGCAGGCTTCTTGTTCGTCCGATCACTTTCGAATTAGGCTCCTGGCATTGCGGGCTGTCTGGACCCGCTTCGTCAGGAGGACCCCCATGAAATTTCGTACAGCGCTCCTTGGAGGAGCCATCGCGGGCGCGCTCATCGCGGCCAGTTACGCACACGCGCAATCGCCGAAGTTCTTCCGCATTGGGACCGGTGGTGCCGGGGGAACGTACTTCCCGATCGGTGGGACGATTGCCAACGGCATTTCGGCGCCTCCCGGATCGCGCGCCTGCGATAAAGGCGGCCAGTGCGGTGTCCCCGGCCTAATCGCGATTGCGCAATCAACGACGGCATCGGTGTTCAACAACGCTGCGGTCCAGAATGGCGAACTCGAAGCTGGCCTGGCGGCCGCTGACGTCACGCGCTCGATGTACCTCGGTGAAGGTAAGTTCGAGGGCAAGAAGCACCCGAAACTTCGCATCGTCGCGAACCTCTATCCGGAAGACCTCCATCTGGTCCTGCCCAAGGGCAAGTCGATCAACAGCCTTGCCGACCTGAAGGGCAAGCGCGTCGGCATTGCCCAGGCTGGTTCAGGCACCCAGGTCGCCGTGCTGCAGATGCTCGAAGCGTGGGGCATCACCCGCGATGACATCCAGGCTGCCGAACTCAATAACTCGCAGAGCGCCGAGCGGCTCGCTGACGGCCAGCTCGATGCGTACTTCTATGCGGCAGGCTGGCCCGTCTCTGCGATGGTGCAGCTCGCGTCGACCAAGGGCATGAGCCTGCATTCGTTCAGCGATGAAGATCTGAAGAAGATCAACGGTATCATCCCGGCCTACATTCCGTCGAAGATCCCAGGCGGCGTTTACGCGGGCGTCGACGGCGAGATCAAAACGCCGGCGGTCAGTGCGCTCCTCGTTGTCTCGTCGGACCAGTCGGAAGATCTCGTCTACGGCATCACGAAAGCGCTGTGGAACAAGAATACGCGTCGCCTGCTCGACAACGGCCACGCGAAGGGGCGGCAGATCACGCCTGACACGGCGCTCGATGGCATCGCCGAACTCGGCGTTCCGCTGCATCCGGGCGCCGAGAAGTTCTACAAGGAAGCAGGTCTTCTGAAGTAGGTCGAGGCCGACCGAGGTCGGCCAAACCGACGACGCACAACGGGCCGGCGGGACTGACGCAGTATGTCAGCACCGCCGGCTGCATTCGTTTGGGAGCGCCTCGTGACACCGTCGAACCCGCCTGTCGCCGATGGCCCTTCCGCCGAAGATCTCGCAGCGATCGAGGCGAAGTACGACGAAGGCTCGGCAACGCGTCAGGTAACGCCGACCGCTGCCAACTTTCTGCGGGCCGTCGCGCTCGCGTTCGCGCTCTATCATTTCCTGACGGCCGGCTTCGGACTGCCAGTGGACCATTGGCATATGGGCATCCACCTGAGCGGCCTCTTCATTCTGATCTACGCGCTATTCCCGATCATCCGCACCGAAGGGGCGTTCGGCCTGAAGCCCGGGCGAATGCGGATCGGCAATGTTCCGATCTACGACATCATCTGCATGGGCCTCGGCATCGGGGCTGCGCTCTACCTCGGTCTCGCGTGGCGTGGCATCCCCTGGCTCGGGATCGAGGAACAGACGTTCCGGATGGGCAATCCGAATACGTACGACCTGTTCTGGGGCCTCATCCTGATCGCACTCGCCCTCGATATGGCGCGGCGCACGCTCGGCTGGGTCCTGCCGCTCATCATCGGCGTCTTTATCGCCTACGCGCTGTTCGGCCAGTACTTCCCCGGCGTCCTGCAGCATCCGGGCGTCAAATTCCGAACGTTCGTCTCGAGCATGTACTTCCCCCAGGAAGGCATCTACGGCGTGACACTATGGGTGGTTTCGACGATCGTCTTTCACTTCGTGCTGTTCGGCGTCATCGCGCAGCGCACCGGTCTCGGCCAGCTCTTCATCGACAATGCAACGATCCTTGCAGGGCGCTACAAGGGCGGGCCCGCGAAGGTCTCTGTCGTCTCGTCTGCGTTCTTCGGGACGATCTCCGGCTCATCCGTTGCCAACACGGTTTCGACCGGCGCTCTGACGATCCCAAACATGAAACGGCTCGGATATCCGGGCCACTTCGCCGGCGGCGTTGAAGCGGCCTCCAGCGCGGGCGGGCAGATCACCCCGCCGATCATGGGCGCTGCGGCCTTCATCATGGCTGAGTTTCTGCAGGTCCCATACACGACGATCGTGATCGCGGCGATCGTCCCGGCGCTGTTGCATTACGCTGGCGTGTTTGCCGTCGTGCACCTGATGGCGCGGAAGCTCGCCCTGCAGGGGCTGTCGGATGACCAGCTGCCACGGTTTATTGCGGTCTGGCGCGATGGCTGGGCGAACGTCCTTTCACTGATCGCGCTGCTCGCAGTCCTCTTCTCCGGCTACACGCCGTATATGTCCGCGTTCTGCGGCATCGCGATCGCGGTCATCGTCGGATGCGCGCGATTGTCAAAGCCGATCACGCTTGCGCTGCCGGCCGCCTTCATCGCATTCGTCCTCTGGAAGTACGCGGGCGAAGGCTTCGATGCGACGATGGCATCGCTGCTTATCGCCTGCGCCATCATCGGCGTCTTCAATCCGCAGCGCAGGATCGGCGCGAAGGAGCTGTCCGATTCCGTCGAGCTCGGCGTCAAATACGCCCTGGCCGTTGGCGCGGCGGCCGCGGCCGTCGGGCTCGTCGTCGGGGTGATCAATACAACCGGCGTCGGCTTCCGCGTCGGTTTCATGGTGACGTCGGGGGCCGCGTCACTTGCGGAGACGCTACATGCATTCGTCTCGCTCGGCGCGCTCGAACTCTTCAGCCAGGCTGATCTTCAGCTCTTCCTGTCTCTCGCCTTCGTGGCGCTCGCGTGCATCCTGATGGGCGCTGGCGTCCCGACGACGGCGCTCTACATCATGCTCGCGTCCGTCGCTCAGCCGGCGCTCGCGCAGCTCGGCATCCCGGCGATCGCCTCGCATATGTTCGTGCTCTATTACGGGGTCGTCGCCGAGATCACACCACCGGTCTGCACGTCAGCTTATGCGGCGGCGGCGATCGCGAGCTCCAATCCGTTCCGCACCGGCATCTCAGCTTTTACGCTGGGCCTCGGGAAGGTTGTCGCACCCATGGCGTTCGTCTACGCCCCGGTCTTGCTGATTGTCGCTGAGGGCAGCTTCGATCTCTGGCAGTTCACTTACACGGCGGTGAGCTGTCTCATCGGCGTCGTCGCGCTGTCGGCCGCCGTGGTCGGCTATTTCCGGACGCATATGAATGCGTTGGAGCGGACGCTCGCTGCGATCGCGGGCCTCATCTTCATCGGCCCGAGCCTGCAGACCGATCTGATCGCGCTGCTGATCCTGGCGCCCGTGCTGGTCGTGCAGTTTGTCCTGAAGGGACGGCGGGGAGAGGCGCAAAATAACCTCGCCGGCACAGGCCATTAGCGGCGGGCGCAGGGCCTACGGCCGCATTCGTTCAAATATCCGGAGACACGTCACCGGCCACGAACGACCGATCGAGAGGTGTTGGTTGCGGGAGTAGGATTTGAACCTACGACCTTCAGGTTATGAGCCTGACGAGCTACCGGGCTGCTCCATCCCGCGCCACCAATTCGCGACCAGGTCTCTCGGCTGCGAGGACCGGGAGGTAGCAAACCCCCCGGTGTTTGTGAACCCCCGATGACATGCGTCGCGGGCGCATCTGTGTGCAGCCTTCGCATGACTGGCGGTGCGCCGCCACTGTTGGACCAGTCGTGCGCAGCGCCCCGCCGAAAAAGACCGATCGCTACTCGGCTTTGGTCGCCGCGTCGGTGAACTTGCCAAGCGCCCCGGTCATTGTCTGGAACACCTTGTCCTTGTCGCCGATCGCATAACGCGCCTTCAGCGCTGCGGGGGCCGTGTAGCTCAGATAGACCTTGCCGTCCTTGTCTTCCCAGGCGAGGGCCTTCATCGGCAGGTCAGCGCCGATCGCGCGGTTCGACTGCATAAGAGGTGTGCCGAGCTTCGGGTTGCCAAAGATCAGGAGCTCGGTCGGCGGCAGCTCGAGGCCGGCCTTCTTTGCGCCGGCGGCGTGGTTAACCCGCGCGAAGATCGTGATGCCCTTCGATTTCAGCATCCCGCTGAGCCGGTCGAGCGTCTTTGAGACCGAGTGCGCGCTGGGTTTGGTGACGAGCTTCGCTTCGCCCGCCGTTGCGGCGCTCGTTGGAAGTGCGAGGAGGACTGCGGTGCCGATCGCGGCGAGGAGAGGGCTGATGCGCATGGGACTAGCTCCGTCTGGCGTGAATGCGGTTCGAGGCGGGCTCGATGCCGGCACTTAAGCCAACTTGCAGCAGACGGGATAAGCACGCTCGCGTGATCATGCCGTGAGGGGATGCCGGAGCTTTGGCGTTCGAAGTCTCGGCGGCCAGCCCGAACCTCAGGCGTTCGCCGGGTCGTCTGGGACGTCGCTGACGGTGTCGCGCCGGTTCCGCCGGATCAGCCAAATGTTGCGGGCGTAAATGAAAACGCCGAACTGCCCGAGGATCAGGACGAGGTTCGCGCTGTAGATGCCATAGGTCAGCACCATCAGGCCGCCAGCGAAGCTCAGGTACCAGAACAGCTCCGGCACGATGGACTGACGCGCCTTCTCGGACGCCAGCCACTGCACGAACCAGCGTGAGACGAACATCGCCTGACCGATGATCCCGATCGCCAGCATGACGCGCCCGGTCGGCGAGAGGTCGAAGATCGCCCTCTGAAACCAGCCGGAGAAGGCATCTGCGATGGCGGCCTGAATCTCCATCACTCAGCCGCCTTCGGCCGCTCTGCGATGACGTCTGTCGCAGCCGGCCGCGCCGCGCCACTGTCGCTGCGGATAACCGGCACGCGGCTTCGCTGCCGCAGCCAGCTCACGCCAACGAGATCGTAAAGCCCGACGAGCGCTCGCACCGCGTTCGAATACTTCGAGATGCCGGCCTCGCGCTGGCGATCATTGACCGGGACGAAGGCAACTTGCTGGCCGTAGGTCTGGAACATCGCGGGCAGATAGCGGTGCAGGCTTGTGAAGAACGGCAGCCGCAGGAACACCTCGCGGTGATAGACTTTGATGCCGCAACCGGTGTCGGGGCAGTTGTCCCGGAGGATCGCCCCGCGAATGCCATTGGCGAGCCTGGACGCGAGTTGCTTGGAACGATCCGCTTGCCGCGAAGTTCGGATCCCGCCGACGAGGGCCGCGCCGTCCTCGCCGGGGGGAGCTAGCCTTTCGAGCAGCTTCGGTAAGTCGGCCGGATCGTTCTGCCCGTCGCCATCCATCTGCGCGATGACCGGGGTGGAAGCTGCAAGGATCCCAGTTCGTAGCGCCGTGCTCTGGCCAGCCCGCAGGCTGTGTCGGATCAGGCGGAGCCCGTCGTACGCTGAAAACCGCTCGCCAACTTCATCCGGCGTTGCGTCTGTGCTTGCGTCGTCAACAACGATGACGGACGCGAGGCGTTCAGGCCCGAGCGCCGCATACGTCTCATCGATCAGCCGTCCAATGTTCCCTGCCTCATTGAGCGCAGGGATCACTACCGTCACGTCTGGCGTCGGTCTGTCTGTCACGGGAGCCGTGGCCTGGATGCCGCCCTCTGGAAGCGCACCGCTTAACAAGGTTTACCGGCTTCGAACAACCGCGTTTAAGGTCGCCAGGTGACAGCACGGGGGTACGTTTTGCGGACGAACGCAGCGCTAAGAGAGCTTGAGCGGGCCGAGGTCGCAGAACCACTCGGTCTTGTCCCGGCGCTCGCCTGGCTGTTGGGTCTTACCGCATTGATTGCTGTTGGCCGCATCTATGCGCTGTCAGTCAACGAGACCGACCTTTTCTTCGATGAAGCGCAGTATTGGGCTTGGGCGAAAGAGCCTGCGTTTGGATACTACTCGAAGCCGCCTCTGATCGCATGGGTGATTGCGGCGACGACTGAGGCCTGTGGCAACACGCCGTTCTGCGTGCGGCTTTGGTCGCCGATCACCTACGCCGGGACTGCCATCGCCGTCTTTGCAGCCGCCCGATTGCTCTACGACAATCGTGTCGCGCTTTGGTCGGCGCTCGCGTTCCTCTTGCTTCCCGGTGTGTCGTTGTCGTCGGGGATCGCATCGACAGATGTGCTGTTGCTTGCCTGCTGGGCGGTGGCGCTGGCAACTTTCATTGCGTTCGTCCGACGGCCGAGTTGGAGTTTAGCTATTCTGCTGGGCGTCGCGATCGGCGTCGGGCTCAATGCGAAGTACGCGATGGCGTATTTCGTCCTTTGCACGCTCGTCTACGCGGTGGCCTCGGCGCGAGGGCGGACGGCCGTTCTTTCAATTCGATTTGCGAGCGCGATTGCCATTGCGGCGGCCCTGATCGCACCGAACCTCTTCTGGAATGCCGAGACTGGTTTCGCGACGTTCTCGCATACCGCCGACAACGCGAAGTGGACAGGCGAGCTTGGCAACCCGCTAAAGGCGCTTGAGTTCTTCGGCAGCCAGTTCGGCGTGTTCGGGCCGATCATGTTCGGGGCGCTGCTGGTCATTTGCTGGCGGGCGTGGCGCGAAGGCCTGCCGGATGGCGATGGCCTGCTGCTCGCATTCGCGGTGCCGGTGGTCCTCATCGTGACCGTGCAGGCGTTTATCTCGCGTGCGCATCCGAACTGGGCCGCCGTCAGCTATGTCGCGGCAACCATCCTCGTCACCGCGACGATGTTTCGGGATCGGGCACGGATCGCGCGCTGGGCGTCGGCCGGTCTCCATGCCGTCGTTGCAGCCGGTCTCGCCGTGTCAGCGGCGCAGGCAACTTCACTTTCGGTTGCCGGGCTGCCAAACCCCTATGCGCGAACGCTCGGCTGGGAAGCGCTCGCAAACGACATCCGCAGTCGTGTTGAGGCGCATGTTCGAGAGGCAGGACCGGTCGAAGCGTTGATCGCCGATCGCAGAGCGCTGAG
>JBCBXS010000470.1:0-2001 GCA_039816475.1 Pseudomonadota bacterium
GCTCGGTGTTGTCGACGGCGCCGTCACGGCACTCCCGCGGACCCTCTGACGATCGCGCCGGGCGGCAATGCCGGCTCCCGTCGCGCATCCCAGAGCAAGATATCAGTCTTCGTCGCGGGGATTGTAGGCGTTTTGCTGGCGCCATTCCGTCATGAAGTACGACAGACTGTCGTCGATGACGTCCGGCAGGACGATCTGGACCGTCACCAGATGATCACCGCTCTCACCGGTCTTCATGTTGCGCACGCCCTTGCCGCGCAAACGCAGTGTCTTCCCGCTGCTCGATCCCTTTGGCAGCACCACCTGTACGTCGCCGGAGACCGTCGGCACCGAGATCTTCGCGCCGAGCACCGCTTCGTCGATCGAGATCGGCACCGTCGAACGGATCGTGCTGCCTTCGCGGGTGAACGCCGAATGCGAGCCGACCTGGACTTCGACCAATGCATCGCCTGCCGGGCCGCCTGCAAAGCCCGGCTGACCCTTGCCCTTCAGGCGGAGCACCTGACCGTTCGAAACCCCCTGCGGCACGTTGATGTCGAGCACACCGCCCTCGGGCAGGGTCACGCGCTTGCGCGTGCCCTGGACGGCCTCGAGAAACGCGACGTCGAGCGTGTAGCGGACGTCCTGACCCTTGCTCGCAAACTGCGACCGGGCCCTGGCGCCGCGCGGCGACTGACCGAAGAACTCCGAGAATACATCGCCGAAGCCCATGTCGTCGGCGGGACCGCGCCGCCCGCTCCGCGCGCCAAAAGGTGAACCGCTCGCATAGGCATGCTGATAACCGCGCGCCTCGCCGTTTGCGTCGATCTCTCCGGCATCGAACTGGCGCCGCTTTTCCGCATCGCTCAGAAGCTCGTAGGCATTTGAGATCTTCGAGAAGCGCTCTGCGGCTGCCGCGTCGTTCGGCTTGACGTCAGGGTGCACTTCTTTCGCCAACCGGCGAAAAGCCCGTCGGATTTCAGCCTCCGACGCGTTCTTCGAGACGCCGAGAACGGCATAGGGATTCTCAGCCATCGCTCTGACTGCCTCGTTCGAAGAACCGGTTGGACCGCGCACGCGCCGATGTCGCGACAAATGCTCAGGCGACCACGAACTCGAGGTCCATGATCTGCGCGAGCGACTTGAATCGGCGGCGGACACGCTCTCCGTCGAGAGCAGCATGCTGATCCGGCAACTTCAAGGTCAGCGCGCCATTCCGGACGGTTATCGGTGTCTCGTCGATCACCCCGGCCCGCGCACACGACAACATATGGGCTGCGCGCATGGCCGTTGCGAGGATTCGGGCACGCTCAATGGCGCCCGGCCCGACCATTTCGCGCAGGCGCTCCGTGAATGCGCTACCGCCATTTCCGTTCGCACCCTCGTACCGGAAGTAAGCGGCCAATGCGAGGAACAGGCGCCCCGGATGATCGATGCCCGTCAGCGCGGCATGGGCAACAACGCTGAGGCTTTGCTCGCCGCGATAATCCGGATGCGCGCGCCAACCAATATCGTTCAGTAGGCAGGCGGCAAGCCGAAGCCGGGTCTGCTCGGCGTCCTCTTTCAACGCTTTGGTCTTGAAGAGCGGCGCGGTCCAATCGAACAGCTCGTAGCCATAAGCCGGCGATCGTGCGCGCGCGGCCGCGTAACTCTCGCAAAACGCAATGAGCGGATCGCGCGCGCGTTCCGTTTCGCTCAGGAGCGACCAGACCAGGCCCTCGCGGATCCCGAACACCGAGAACACGACGTCTTTCGCCTTGGCCGCCCGTAACGTCGCCTCAAGCGAGATCGCACCGAACGGCAGGCTGTCCCGGCGACCCCGTGGCACGGCATCGAAGCCCGGCAGATCTTCAACTTGCGAGGCGCGCCGGATCGTCTGGCACAGCGCGATCATCTCGTCGGCCGGGATCGTGTAGTGCTGCATGACGCTTAGCGGATAGTCGGACGTTGCCATGTGCATCTTGGCAAGCGCGCGCCACGTGCCGCCGACGGCAAAGAACCGGGCGCAACCGGCGTCGTTCA
>JBCBXS010000471.1:0-1996 GCA_039816475.1 Pseudomonadota bacterium
CCTGAATGCGCTGACGCATCGGGCGAAGTTCTTCCTTCGAGAGCTTCGTCAGGTCGCGACCATCAAAGACGATCTCACCAGCCGTCGGCGTCTCAAGCTGAAGAATGCAGCGACCCGTCGTGGTCTTTCCGCAACCGGACTCGCCGACGAGCCCGAGCGTTTCGCCCTTCACGATGTCGAAGTCGATGCCGTCGACGGCCTTCACGTGCGCGACCACGCGCGGCACGAACGCGCCTTCGGTGACCGGAAAGTGCATCTTGAGGCCGCGCACCTTAACAAGCGGATCGGATGTGGCCGGGGCTGCATCCGGCACTGCGCCATCAGCCGGTGCGCGATCGAGTGTTGTGGCTTCGGCCATCGTTAGGCGACCCCTCCGTGCGCGACGGCAAGGTCAGCGCCGAGCTTCTCTTTTTCAAAACAGGCCGAGACATGTTCGGGTGCAATCTGTTCGAGCGCCGGGCGGGACTGCGCGCAGCGGTCGATTGCGAACTTGCACCGCGGCCGGAAGCTGCAACCGGCGTCGAGCTGGGTCAGATCCGGCGGCTGCCCTTCGACCGGCTCAAGCCGCATGCCCCGCGGCAAATCCATCCGCGGCACCGAACGGAGCAACGCCAGCGTGTAGGGATGACGCGGATTGTTATAGATTTCGCGAGCCGGGCCGCTCTCGATGATGCGGCCGGCGTACATGACATTCACGCGGTCGGCGTAACGCGCGACGACCCCGAGGTTGTGCGTGATGATGATCATCGCGACGCCGAGCTGCCGCGTCAGGTTCTTCATCAGCTCAAGGATCTGCGCCTGGATCGTCACATCGAGCGCAGTCGTCGGCTCGTCAGCAATAATGAGCTTTGGATTACACGCGAGCGCCATCGCGATCATCACGCGCTGACGCATGCCGCCCGAGAGGTGATGCGGATACTGCTTTAGCCGGCGGTCCGCTTCCGAGATGCCAACGAGGCCCAGCAACTCGCGCGCGCGCTCCATAGCCTTGTCGTTCGACATGCCGAGATGATGCTGCAGCGTCTCGGTGAGTTGACGACCGATCGACAACACCGGATTGAGCGATGTCATCGGCTCCTGAAAGATCATGCCGATATCGCGCCCGCGGATGTCCCGCATCTCAGCATCGGAAAGGGCCAGCAGGTCCTTGCCGTCAAAGCTGATGGAGCCGCCGACAATCTTGCCAGGCGGGTTCGGGATCAGGCGCAGAAGCGACATCGCGCCGACGGATTTCCCGCAGCCCGATTCGCCCACCACCGCGACCGTCTCGCCAGGCGCGACATCATAGGAGATGCCGTCGACCGCTTTCACGACGCCGCTGGATGTGAAGAATTGCGTCTGGAGGTTCCTGACCTCGAGGAGTGCGCTCACGCGGCCTTCCCGCCCTTCCGGCAAATTGTTCGTTTCCCCAGGCGGCGCACTTTGTTGGTTTTTGTCAATTGCGCCGCGCGATCGGCGAAAGATGCGTCAAAGGAATAAAGCGATCAAGCGCGTTTTCTAAAAGCTGGCCGTGACGGCGGGCTGATCCAAGGCGCTGACGGACCGCGTCAGCTCTCCGTTGTGCGTGCACTGCGCACAGTGTCGCGTAGACGAGCTTTCACTCCGGATCACGGGCGCGGAACGTTAACGTCCGGCTCAACGACGCGTGCGGAGTGATCTGCTGCGCCGCAACACCGTTAAGCAAGCAAACGGATGGAGATGACGGACATGAAGCTCACCGCCGCCACGCTGCTGGTTCTGCTCGCACTCTCGACGGCCATGCCGGCTTACGCTTGCGCCTGTGAGATCACGTGCAAGCCGGGCGAGATTTACTCGGATCAGGAAGAGATGTGCATTCCGGACGCTACGTCCTGAGTAAGCCTTCGCGTCGGGGTCGCATCCTTGGCTAAATGAGCAGCGCGCTCGTTGCTGTCAGGGAAACGACGACCACGCTTGTCAGGCCGAGCCTCAACGTCTCGTACCAGTTGGCCATCTCGCCGGCCCGCACCGTCCAGAT
>JBCBXS010000472.1:0-1993 GCA_039816475.1 Pseudomonadota bacterium
CGCACTGCCGGACGACTGGATCTTCACGCAGGCGACGTTCGTGGGCACGCCCGGTTCACGCGATGCGATCGCCGCGGAGATGGCCGAGGTCGCCGAGTACCGCGAGGCGAACCAGCCGATCAAAGAGCGGACCGGGGGCTCGACGTTCAAGAACCCGCCGGGGCACAGCGCGTGGAAACTGATCGATGCTGCCGGCTGCCGAGGTTTCAGGATCGGCGGCGCGATGGTTTCGGAGAAGCACTGCAACTTCCTCATCAACGATGCCGATGCGACGGCAGAAGACATCGAGACGCTCGGCGAGACGGTGCGTCTGCGCGTATTCGAGACATCGGGTGTGCGGTTGGAGTGGGAGATCAAGCGGATTGGCGACCCCGTCGATGGCCGCCCGACCGGCGCTGATCTTGCCAAGGCGAGCGCCACGTCCGTCTGAGACGCCACGTGTGGGGCCCTCGCGAGGCCGCAGTCGCGAGATCGTCGCGTCACGCTGGAGCAACCGGAGCCGAACATCCTGATGACTGACGCATCCCAAGGCTCATCGACGCCGATCGACATTCCGGCGCGGACGCACGACCACGTCGCCGTGCTGATGGGCGGGCTGTCGGCGGAACGCGAGGTCTCTCTCAGTTCCGGAAACGGGGTCGCCGATGCGCTCGAAGGCGAGGGCTACCGCGTCACGCGCGTCGACGTCGGTCCTGACATTGGCGAGCGGCTGCAAGCCGTCCTTCCCGAGGTTTGCTTTAATGCGCTGCATGGGACGTGGGGCGAGGATGGCTGCGTCCAGGGCGTGCTCGAACTCCTGAAGTTGCCTTACACGCACTCGGGCGTGCTCGCCTCCGCCCTCGCGATGCACAAGCAGCGCGCCAAAACGGTGATGGCGGCGGCCGGCGTCCCGGTCGCGCTCAGCCGTGAGGTCAGCCGCACAGACGCTGCCCGCGCGCATACGCTGCCACCGCCTTACGTTCTGAAGCCCGTCGCGGAGGGCTCAAGCGTCGGCGTGTTCATCGTCGATGAGACCTACACCCATCCGCCGCAGGAACTGCACAGCGCAGACTGGCCGCACGGCGAGTATTTGATGGCTGAGACCTACATTGCGGGTCGCGAACTGACCTGTGCGGTCCTCGGCGAGACCCCGCTCGGCGTCATCGAGATCAAGCCGAACGAGGGCCTGCAGTTCTACAACTACGAAGCGAAGTATGCGGACGGTGGTTCGATCCATGTCGAGCCGCAGGATCTTTCACCGGATGTTTACCAATCGGTACAGAAGTTAAGCCTTCAGGCGCACCGGGCCCTCGGCTGCCGGGGCGTTTCACGGGCTGACTTTCGCTTCGATGATCGCCCGGACGGCACCGGCGCTTTGATCTGTCTGGAAGTGAACACGCAACCCGGGATGACCAAGACGTCGCTTGTGCCCGACAGCGCAGCGACGATGGGAATTTCATTCGGCGAACTCGTGCGCTGGATGGTGGAGGATGCGAGTTGCATGAGGTGAAGCAGGCTGAGGCGGCGCATGCGCCCGGGATGACTGTCCCGGCGACCGCGCCTCTGTCTGCGTCCTCGACTGCCAAATCATCTGCACCGCCTTCGAAGAGCCGCCCGCAGGCCCGGCCGGCCCTGCCAACGCATCGCGCCTATAAGGCCCGCCAGCGGTTCTTCAGAGCAATCCCGCTGCTGCTCGCTGGCGTCGGTGCCGTGACGTTTACGGTCCTCTCCGGCTTTGCCCCGCAAGAGCGGCCGCTGCTGCCCGTACGTTCCGGGATCGATCGCATTCTCGAGCGCTTCGGCTATGGCATCGCGCAGGTTGAACTCTCAGGGTTTCGCGCGACCGATCCGACCGATCTCATGAAACGGATCGGCGGCGACGGCACCCGAACGCTGATCGCGCTGCAGCCCAATCGCCTGCGCAAGCGCATCGAAGCCCTGCCTTGGATTTCTGAGGCGACCATCACGCGCGTCTGGCCCGACCGGCTTCGGATTGCCGTGCGCGAGAAGGAGG
>JBCBXS010000473.1:0-1973 GCA_039816475.1 Pseudomonadota bacterium
TGAGGGTGCGAAGGGTGTCTGGACACTGATGGCAGTCGCAACCGACGACGGCCAACCGGTCGTCCGGCGCGAAGCCGTTGAAGTGCTCCACGTCGCCGATGGGCGCGCCTTCGTCAGAGGCTCGATGCCTGACGGCACTCCGTACATCGCCGACGGGACCAACCGCGTCACGCCCGGCCAGCGCGTCGCGCTGCTGAACGGAAGCTGAGTGGCGGGCGGCCCCTGACCGGATGCCGCCCGACGCGATCACCTCACACTCGAACCGCAGCCTTCGCCCGAACTTCGCGCGAACCATCCCGCTCGCATCCTTCCGGAGATGACCGATGTCGATCTTCTACCGCGACGCCCGCCTTTTCGCCCTCGCGATCCTAATGATCATCGCAGCCGGCGCGTCGGCCCTGCTCTCGATCGGCCGGCAGGAAGACCCAACGCTCACCAACTTGTTCGCGACCGTGCTGACGCCCTATCCGGGCGCCGATCCGGCCCGCGTCGAGGCGCAGGTGACGGAAAAGATCGAGCAGGAGCTGCGCGAGATCGCCGAGATCGATTCGATGACATCGACGTCGCGCTCGGGCATCTCCGTTATCCAGATCGAGCTTTCGCAGTTCATCTCCGACCAGAAGATCGAAGAGACGTGGTCGCGCATTCGCGACGCGCTCAGCGATGCGGCGCGCGAGCTGCCGGCAGGCGTCCCGGAGCCGGAGTTCGACAATGATCGCGTGGGCGCATTCACAGCCATCAGCGCGATCACCATGAGGGACAATCGCAAGCCTCAGCGTGGCATCATGCGCCGCTATGCCGAGCTACTGCAGGATCGCCTGCGCAACGTCGGCGGCACGAAGTTTGTCGACGTCTATGGCGGCGGCGAGGAAGAGATCCGCGTTGTCATTGATGCGGTCCAGCTGAGCGAACTCGGCCTCACCGCCAGCGATGTCTCGTCCGCCATCGAACGCGCTGACGCCAAGATCAGCGCCGGCCAGATCCGTGGCGCAGACCGCAGCGTCATCATCGAAGTCGCCGGCGAAATCCAATCGCTCGACCGCGTTCGCGATGTGCCGATCACGTCGGCGAATGACGGCCGCATCGTCCGTGTCGGTGATGTCGCGGAGGTCCGCCGCGAGGTCGTCGATCCGCCGAACGATCTGGCGATCGTCAACGGTGTGCCCGCCGTTCTCGTCGCCGCCCGCATGGAAGACGACCTCCAGGTCGACGGCTGGATGGCGCGGATCAAACGCACGCTCGCGTCATACGAAAAAGAACTGCCCTACACGCTGCAGCAGTCACAGCTCTTCGATCAATCGGTCTACACCTGGAACCGGCTGATGGGCGTGTTGACCAACCTCGGGATCGGCGTGTCGCTCGTCGTTCTCGTGCTCTTCATCACGCTCGGCTGGCGCGCGGCGCTGATCGTGGCCGTCATCCTTCCGCTCGCCTCACTCATCTCGATCTACGGGCTGCAACTCACCGGCATCTCGATCCACCAGATGTCGGTCACAGGTTTGATCGTCGCCCTGGGCCTGCTCGTCGACGCGGGGATCGTGATGACCGACGACATCCGAAGGCGCCTTGCAGCCGGCACCGATCGCCTCGTCGCCGTCCAACAGGGCATCGCGCGGCTGTGGGCACCGCTGCTCGCCTCAACCGTCACGACGGCGCTCGCTTTCATGCCGATGGTGTTGCTGCCAGGCCCGGCCGGTGACTTTGTCGGCTCCATCGCGACGGCTGTGATCATCATGCTGTTCGCGTCGTTCGCGCTTGCCCTCACGATCACGCCGGCGCTTTCCGGTTGGATCCTGAAACGGCCGTCGCCGGACGCGTTGGAAGCTGCAAGGGAACGCGAAGCCAACGCGCGGCTCGGTTTGTTCGCGCGATCGATCGACCTGGCGCTCGCCCGGCCGCGGCTCGCGATCCTCGGAGCCCTCATCCTGCCGGTCGTCGGTTTCGGATCGTTCGGAACGCTGAAGGCGCAGTTC
>JBCBXS010000474.1:0-1973 GCA_039816475.1 Pseudomonadota bacterium
TATCTGGCAGGTCGTCGTCCTGACCATCGTGTTCGGCCTGGGCTACTGGCTCTACGCCAACATGATCTACAATCTCGAGACCCGGAACATCCAAACGGGCTTCGACTTTCTCTCACGCGAATCCGGCTTCGCGATCGGCGAGACGCTGATCCAGTATTCGCCCGCCTCGTCCTATTTGCGTGCGTTCGTCGTCGGCCTTCTGAACACGCTGCTTGTGTCGGCCATCGGCATCGTACTGGCGACCATCTTTGGGGTGTTCATCGGGATCGCGTCGTTGTCGAAGAACTGGCTCGTCCGCCAGCTCACCGGCGTTTACATCCACGTCCTCCGCAACATTCCCGTGCTGCTGCAATTGATCTTTTGGTGGCTTCTGCTGCTGAACGATCGCTTCACACAGAGCGCGCAGCCGCGTTCGAACCCTGACGGGACCGTCACGCCGCTGGTTGGCGACGTCTACGTCACAAACTCGGGCATCTATTATCCGGCCGCGACCGACTGGCGTTTCTGGCTCGTGATCTGGGGCGGCATCATCGCCGCGCTGCTTGCCGGATGGGTCGTCTCGATGATGTCGAAACGGCGTCAGGCGGAAACCGGCCAGACGCTTCCCGTCGGCATGATCACGCTAGGCCTCGCCGTCGTCCTGCCGCTCGCCGGCTGGCTTGCGATCGGCGCACCCTGGGACTGGGACTCGCCGACGCCCAACCGGTTCCGTCTGTCCGGCGGCGCGAACCTGACGCCTGAATTCCTCGGTCTGCTGCTCGGCCTCGCCGTCTACACCTCGGCCTTCATCGCCCAGATCGTCCGCGCCGGCATCCTCGCGGTGCCGAAGGGCCAGACGGAGGCGGCCCGCGCGATCGGCCTCCGCGAAGGTGTGATCATGCGACAGGTCATCCTGCCCCAGGCGCTCCGCGTGATCATTCCGCCGACGACCAGCCAGTATCTGAACCTGACGAAGAACTCTTCGCTCGCGGTCGCGATTGGCTATCCGGATCTCGTCAACATCGGCAACACGACGCTGAACCAGACCGGGCAGGCACCGGAGGCGATCCTCATCATGATGCTCGTCTATCTGACGCTGAGCCTTCTGACGTCGGTGTTCATGAACCTGTACAACGCCAGCATTCAATTGGTGGAGCGCTGATCGATGGTAGACCACGTCGTCGCAACCACCGCCTCCGGCCCGCGCCCGCCGCCGGTTCGCCAGACCGGAACAATCGGCTGGCTCCGAGAGAACCTCTTCAACACGTTCGGCAACGCTGTCACGACGATCGCGATCATCGCGTTCCTCGTCTACGTGATCCCGGGCTTCCTAAACTGGGCCCTGTTCGACGCGGTCTTCAAGGTGGACTCAGCGGCCTGTCGCGGCGCCGAAGGTGCCTGCTGGGGCATGGTCGGCGAAAAATGGCGGGTCATGCTGTTTGGCCGCTATCCGTTCGGAGAACAGTGGCGGTCTGTCGTCGCGATGGTTCTGCTGGTCGGGCTGATCGGCTGGTCGATCAATCCAAACCGCTGGGGCCGTGCCCTTTCAGTCGCCTGGTGTTTCGGCATTCCGGCGATCCTCATTCTGATGGGCGGCAGCCTGTCCTACTTCCAACTTCCGTTCCTGATCGCCGGCGCAATGCTGATCGCCGGCCTTTCGAGCCAGTTGATCGCCAGTGTGGTCGGCGCGGTTGTCATCGCGACGTTTGTGCCGACGGTCGTCTGGGCAATCGATTCAGCGCTTGGCGGTGGCGTCTTGCCCGCGATCTCGCTGCCGCGCCTGCCGGATCTCCTGACGCCGGTCGACACGTCGCTATGGGGCGGCCTGCCACTGACGTTCATTCTAGCGACGGTGGGGATTGCGCTGTCGTTTCCACTGGCCGTTGCGCTCGCGCTCGGGCGTCAGTCTGATCTGCCGGCGATCCGCGCCATCTGCATCGGCTTTATCGAGCTCATACGCGGCGTGCCGCTGATCACCATTCTGTTCATGGCCT
>JBCBXS010000475.1:0-1960 GCA_039816475.1 Pseudomonadota bacterium
CGTAGCGCAGGTGCATCTGAACGACGGGTGTGTGGTCGCCCTTGTGTGCTTCCTTGATGATGTCGCGCCACCAGAAGAACGCGACGGCCGTGATGCCGGCGAAGCCCGCATAGAATGTCGTCGGGCCCTGCAGCCCGAACAGCCCGTCACCGCCATCGAGCGAGCGCATCCAGACGACCGCACCGATCGCGGTCACCAGTGCACCGACGGACGCAAGAAGCGGCCATGGGCTCGGATCGACGAGGTGATAGTCGTGCTCGTTGGCGTGTCCGTCAGACATAACGTGTCCCGTCGTTAGCGCAGCGGTCGTCCGCCGCGGCGTCTCAACCGGCCGGCTTCACCGGCGCTGGTGCTGCAGCCTTGCGATCCTCTGCCCGTGCCACCGGCTCTTCTTCGGTGTCGACAGGGAAAAACGTATAAGAGAGCGTCACCGTCGAAAGACGGCGTGTGTCCTTGTCGGTCGCGAACTCGGGATCGACGAAGAAGCTGACCGGCATGTCGACTTCCTGGCCCGGCTTCAGGACCTGATGCGTGAAGCAAAAGCATTCGATCTTGTTGAAGTAGGCCCCGGCGGCATCCGGCGTGACGTTGAAACTTGCCGTGCCAACGACCGTCCGGTCGCTCGTGTTCTTCGCGCGGTAGAAGGCAACCTTCGTCTCACCGACCTGCACTTCGTGGGTCCGGCCGACAGGTTTCACGCTCCACGCGAGGCCGCTGCGAACGGTGCTGTCGAGCCGGATGGTCACCCGTTTTTCGCCGACCGTCTCAGGTGCGCTGTCGGCCCGCTGTGTCGTGCCGGCAAACCCCGTGACCTGACAGAAGATGCGGTAGAGTTCGGGCGAGGCAAACGCGAGGCCGAGCATCACCCCATAACAGGCGAGCGAGCCTGCAACGACCTTTCGGTTCTTCCAACGCGACCTGGCCGCGGCATCGGCTGCGCGTTCGGGGGCGTCAGTAGGGTTTGTTGAGGGCATTGGATCCCAGTCGCACCAGTGTTGCGATGTAGAAGATGACGACAAGCCCCGCGAGCGAAAGACCGATCGCGATATTCCGGATTTTGCGGCGGCGACGCTCGACGTCCGACAGTTCAATCTCCCCGCTGTCCGACCGCTCGGTGGTTTGATCACTCATGCCTTAGACCACCATCGCGATGAGACGATCCACCAGGATGCCGCCGAAGATCAGGAACAGATAGAGGATCGAAAACGTAAACAGGCGCTTGGCTGCGGCGTCAGCACTCCGCCCCTCGCGAGCGCGGTAAACCTCAACGGCGCGCCAGACGAAGATCGCGCCAAGCACGGCAGCGAAGGCGCCGTAAACCGGGCCCGCAAGGCTCGTGAAGGCAGGCGCCACGCCGAGCGGGGCCATAACGAGCGAATAAACGAGGATCTGAGTGCGGGTCGCATCTCCACCGGCGACAACCGGCAACATCGGCACCCCAACGCGTTCGTAATCGCGGCACCGATAGAGCGCGAGCGCCCAGAAGTGCGGAGGTGTCCAAACGAAGATGATCGCAAACAGCATCATCGACTCAAGCGACACGCTGCCCGTGACAGCCGCCCAACCGATCATCGGCGGGAACGCCCCGGCCGCACCGCCAATGACGATGTTCTGCGGTGTCCGGCGCTTCAGCCACATCGTGTAGACGAACAAATAGAAGCCGATCGTGAGCGCGAGCAGCGCGCCAGCCGCGTAGCTCACCAGCATCGATAGCGTCAGCACCGACAGCCCGGAGAGGACTGCACCGAACGCGAGCGCATCGTCTGGCAGGACACGCCCCTGCGGGATCGGTCGCGAACGCGTGCGCTGCATCTCGCCGTCGATATCGGCGTCGAACCACATGTTGAGGGCGCCGGACGCACCTGCGCCAACAGCAATCGCGAGAAGCGCGATGGTGGCGATGAACGGGTGCAATTGACCGGGGGCTGCGACCATCCCCACCAGCGCCGTAAAGATCGAA
>JBCBXS010000476.1:0-1935 GCA_039816475.1 Pseudomonadota bacterium
CGTTGAGCGGATCGCAACCGAGATCCGGCATCTGCAGCGGACCGAGGTGCTTGAGGCGGAGGAGTACTTCTCGCCCGGCCAGAAGGGCTCGTCGGCGATGCCGCACAAGCGCAATCCGGTCCTGACGGAAAACCTGACCGGCCTCGCGCGGATGGTGCGGGCCTATGCGTTGCCGGCGATGGAGAACGTCGCGCTCTGGCATGAGCGGGACATCTCGCACTCATCCGTCGAGCGCATGATCGGCCCGGACGCGACCGTCACGCTCGACTTCGCGCTCTCGCGGCTCGCCGGCGTGATCGAGCGGCTCGTCGTCTACCCTGAGAACATGAAGCGCAATCTCGACAAGCTTGGCGGGCTTCATAATTCCCAACGGGTTTTGCTGGCATTGACGCAGGCGGGCGTCAGCCGCGAAGACGCCTATCGGATGGTGCAACGCAACGCGATGAAGACCTGGGAGACGGGCGCATCATTCCTGGACGCGCTGAAAGCAGATGGCGATATCGTCCAGCATCTGTCGGAAGCCGACCTCGCTCAGATGTTTGATCTCGGGTATCATTTGGCGGAAGTCGATACGATTTTCGCCCGGGTTTTCGGCGACTAAGCCGATTGAGACACGGTCCTGCAGACCTTGGCAGACACGATGGAGTTCACGGAATGGTTTTGCGCCTGCTCTTAAGCATCGGACTGGTTTCCGTGATGCTGTCGACCACAGCCGCCGCCCAATCGGGCTCGCGGATCTCACCGTTCCCGCTCTCCAAGGGCAAGAGCGCGCAACCGGGCAGCAAGACCGTCGATATCTCGGTCAGCTACCAGTTTTTCATCGAAGGCGAAGCAAGCAAGCTCGACGAACAGGCGCGTCTCTCCGAAGAAGGACGCCGCGCGCTTTACGCGCTGCTCGGCCGTGAGTGCGGAGCACTGCTTGAGACGATCGCGGAAGACTGCACGATCCAGCGCGCAAACGTCTCGAGCCAAATCAACAGCCGCTTCCGATCGTCGCGAAACCGTCCGCGCGGCATCCGCGTGTCAGGTTCGGCGACCTACCGCATCACGATGAAGACGCGCCGCCGCGGCGAAGACTGATCGCCACGGCGGGTTCTGGCGCGGGCATTTCACTGCCCGCCGGCCGAGCCACGATTAGCCATCGCTCTCGATTGCGGTGACTGCGTCGGCCAGGAACTGATCCATCTTCGCGCGCAGGTCGTCATCGCTGATGCCGACGTTGGCGGCCTCGAAGTCCGACTTCACCTTACGGAACACATCATCGTCGCCGGCTTCTTCGAAATCGGCACGGCGGACGTCCTTCACGTAGGCGGCCACATCGTCGCCGGACTTGCCAAGCTGGGCTGCAGCCCATTCGCCAAGCATCTTGTTCCGGCGGGACTCGGCCTTGAACTTTAACTCCGCGTCGCGGGCGAATTTGGCCTCGTAGCCCTTCTTGCGGTCATCGAATGCGCTCATCATCAGTCTCCTTCGATCACTTCGGTCTGGCGGCCCGGCGCACGATCCTCCGTACACGCCGCCGATCTGGATAGCTGTGGCCCAGGTGCACCAGCGGTGTTGCATGGCCCAGTTTTCCGGGCCTGCGGCACCGCTGGTCCCACAGCCATTAAGATTGTTTCGGGACCTGCGTTCGGCTACCGTCCGGTGTCCCGCTATCTGGGATTAGACCGCTTTAATATCCACTGCAAATGCGCCGGACACGACGCCACGCGGAGGGCGAAAGCGCCGTCTCGTTGCATCGATCGGTTTGAGGGCTACGCGCATGAACAAGCGCCGCCGTGTCTATGAGGGCAAGGCTAAGGTTCTGTACGAGGGGCCTGAACCGGGCACGCTCGTCCAACACTTCAAGGACGACGCGACCGCGTTCAACAATCAGAAGCACGCCCAGATCGAAGGCAAGGGCGTACTCAACAATCGCATCTCCGAGTACCTGTT
>JBCBXS010000477.1:0-1924 GCA_039816475.1 Pseudomonadota bacterium
TGAAGCCCGGCCGGTGGATCAGTCCCGATCTTGAGTTCGCGGTGATCGGTGAAAGCGATCGCCTTGAGGCGGCGGGCTTTATCGGTGCGGCTGATGTGGCCCGCACAGAGGTCGGCGCGCAGGGTGTGTTCATCCCCGACGACCCCCTTGGCGGCCGCGTTGGCGTGGTCTTGCAAGACCTCGCGGCGACGGGTGCGGAGGCGATCGATCTCGAAGCGCTAAGCGAGCCGATGGGTGGTGCCATTGCCGTGACGCGCGATGATGCCGGCCGGCTCCTGCCCGTGCTCGGCCAGTATCGCGCGC
This sequence comes from Pseudomonadota bacterium, assembly GCA_039816475.1. Lineage (GTDB taxonomy): Bacteria > Pseudomonadota > Alphaproteobacteria > Rhizobiales > Hyphomicrobiaceae > JBCBWG01. The sequence continues at coordinate 304 of JBCBXS010000477.1, forward strand.
GCTGGCGGTTGACCGATCGAGGGACGGACGCCGCGCGTGTTGTCCGTGGCGTTATCCACTTGGATGGCAAGCCGGAGAGCGTGCTCGCCCGGTTCTGGCGACAGGTCCTAAACGTGATCGCCCGCGAAGCCGGCGCCTGACGCCGGGCTGCCTACTTGCAGAGACGGCGGATCGCGATCGCCAGGGACGGCGTGCAGCGTCCGCTCGGCAGGCAGTAAACGCGCTCGCCCTTTGCGAACGAAATGATCCCCGTCCCACGCGGGCAGGCGATGGTCAGCTCCGCGATGGGCCCGCGGTCTGCGACGGCCTCGATCTTTGCCGTTGCAACCTCAGTGTTCGGGTAGGTCAGGAAGAGGCCGGCGGCTGCGGCTGTCAGAAACGATGTCATGGCTTGCTCCAATCAGGGCGGTTCGGAGCGGTCGCTGCGAATGTTGTGCCAAGGCGAAACATTCGAACGTTCCAGGATGATTTCCTTTTTCAATCCGGATAATATTATCCAGAACGGTATTGATCGAAATAAAAGTCGAATTTATTCTGATTATTCGCCGGACCTATGTATTCGAAACGACAGGCCTTAAAGTGGGTCTCGATTAATCCGTTTTCGATAATCCCGGAGGCAACCAAATGCGGCCTCTCAGCGGGATTATCGGACAATGTCTCTCAGCTTCCTTCGCTTCTCTCAGTCAAGCGCAGCTTCGTCGGCGACGCCTTCCATCACAAATGCCAACGGCATTGCGTCAGCTGACTTGCGCGCGTCGGTGTCGACACCTGCAGCAGCGACGCAGGACGGGGTTGTCGCCGCCGTGCGTTCGGCACTCGGCTCGGTCCTGCAAGGGCTGAGCCTTGGTCCGCGCTTGCTGAAGCGGTCGTTGACGCGGTTCGGTCGTCGCGCGCGCCGGGCGGCAAAGGCAGCTGCAATGCGGCGTCAGCGGCGGAGTGAGCGACGGTTGCGGTCGGATGCATTGGCGAAGCTTCGCGCTGCGACATCGCCGGGGTTCAACCTGCAGGCGCTTGAGCCGCGGATCGTCTTCGACGGCGCTGGGATCGCGACGGCGGTCGATCTCTCCGAGCCCGTAGACGTTCCGGCCGAGCAGGTGGCAGAGGATACGGCGGCGCATGCCGAAAGCGTCGAAACCACAAGGGAGCTTGCCGAAGCCGTTATGGCGCGGGCGGGCACTGCACCGATCGAGCGCGAGGAGATCGTGTTCATCGATGCGGGCGTCGAAGATGCTGACGCTCTTCGCGGAAGCGTTCCCGCGAGTGCCGAAATCATCGAACTCGATGCGGGTAGCGACGGCATGGCGCAGATCGCAGCCGCGCTCGCAGACCGCCGCGGGATCGACGCCATCCATATCGTCTCGCATGGCGACGCGGGCGAATTACGGCTCGGCAACGGAACGCTTAACGAAGCCTCGATGGGCGGCGAACATGCTGACGCGCTTTCGGTCATCGCCGCAGCGCTTGCAGCCGACGCTGACGTTCTGATCTACGGTTGCGATTTCGGCGCTGATGCCCGAGGTGCGTCCGCCGTCGAAACCTTCAAAGAACTGACGGGCGCAGACATTGCCGCCTCCGACGACGACACGGGTCACGCCGAGCTTGGCGGTGATTGGAATCTCGA
>JBCBXS010000478.1:0-1917 GCA_039816475.1 Pseudomonadota bacterium
CGGGACAGCGGCCAGAGCCGCGTGCCGGATCCGCCGGACAGGATAACCGGATAGACATTGTACATAACGCTACACCCCAAATCTCGCGGGCGACGTGGTGCGCACTTAGGCCGCACTGTCATCCGCCATGAACGCGTGGCGCGCGTATGGCAACTCGCGCGCCGCCCACCGCCCGGTCCGAACGGGTGGGGAAGTCTGTTGTCTGCCCGCTAGCCGGCGTTGCGCTTCAGAAGGCGCTGGCGCAGCGCGGCGAGGGCATTGCTTTCCGCCGTGACATCAACCGATCCGGCGTCAGCTTGCGGTTGCGGCGCGGCGGCAGGGGCCTGTGCGGCCTGAGCCGGTTCGCGGCGCACACGCGGGATCGCGGCTCGTTCGCCGGTTGCGGCGGGGGCTGCCTGGGGCGCGGCGGTCTGAGGCCGGGCTTGGGCTGCGGGCTGTGCCTGGGTCTGTGCGGCGGCCGGCGCACCGGCCTGCTGCGGCGTCATCTGTTCGCGGCGCACGCGCGGGATTGCTGGAGCGGCCGCTTGCTGTCCGGCAGCGGGTGCCTGAGCGGGTGCGGCTTCCGGTGCCACGGCACGTCGGAGCTCCGGTGCGCCTTCGCCGGCCGTCGCGCGACGGGCGGTCTTGCGCAAGCTCGGGCGTGCGGTTTCGGCTGCCGGTTCCGGCTGGGCTGCAACCGCTGCGTGTTCGTTCGGCTCGTTGATCGAGATCGCCTCGGCGAGCATCGACATGTTGCCTTCGGCATCCGCCTCGCTCGAACCCGACGTTCTCCAGCGCTCGACCACACGATCGAGAAACTCGCCGTCGCCGATCGACGACTGCCACTTCTCCGAGAAGCGCGCCGTGGAGGATCGCGGCAGGTTGTCCTTCGCGAGTTCGTCGAACTTGATGCGGACCGGTAGCGCGACACCGTCACCGAAGGCGATGGCTTCACGCTGGCCGAGGGCGGGAAGGAATTCGAGAAGTCCTGAGCCCGTGTCCGACACCGCTGACTGCACGATCTGTTGGTCGCGGTCGTTCGACATGCGCAACGCAAACACCGTATTGCACTGGGAAAGGATTGTCGGATCGATCTCCGCCGGACGCTGCGTCACGATGCAGAGCGAGGCGCCGTATTTACGGCCTTCCTTCGCGATCTTCGCAATCGAGCGCTTTGCTGGCTCGAAGCCCGTGTCGCTCTTGGCCGGCACATAGCGGTGGGCTTCTTCGCAGACGAGCGTGACCGGCACGTGCCCTTCACCCCAAAGCGCGAAGTCAAAGGTCATCCGGCAGAGAACCGAGACGACGACGTTGACGATCTCAGTCGGCAGGCCGGTCAGTTCGAGGATCGTGATCGGCTTTTCGTTGACCGGCACGCGGAAGATGCGGCCGAGGATCGTCGCCATGCCGTCGTAGACGGTGACGTTGCCGAACATGAATGCATAGCGGCTGTCGCGGCTGATCGCCTCGATGCGGTTCTTGAGCTGCTTGTAGGGCTGCAGGTCGTTCTTGTTCTCGAGCTTGCCCATCCGCTCGTCGATCAGTGAGAGCAGGTCGGACATCCGATAGGGCACCGGGGTGTCCACTGAGAAGCGGCCGCTGTTGTCCGACATGCGGCGGACCGCCGAGGCCTGGTCCTTCGTGCGGCTGGTCGAATACTTCGCCTTCGCGATCGGGATCAGTTCCTGCAGCGTCTCGACTTCCGCCTTGCGGCCGGTCACGTCACCGATCAGGACTTCGACGATCTCCTCGAAGTTCAGGAGCCAGTAGGGAAGCTGGAAGTTGCGCGGCGAAATCACTTCGCCCCACTCGTTGAACGCCGTCGCGTATTCGTTGTGCGGGTCGAGGAGCACGATGTGCGCGTTCGGGTTCTCGTTCAGGATCGAACGCAGGATTAGCGCCGTCGTACAGGACTTACCCGTGCCCGTGGTGCCGAGG
>JBCBXS010000479.1:0-1914 GCA_039816475.1 Pseudomonadota bacterium
CTGCAAGACCCGAAGCGCTTTCCATGCCGCCCGATGTTCTGGGCCATGTCTCCGAACTGCAGGCGCAGTTTCGCTTAGCCGCCCCGCCGCAGCGCACCTTGCGCAGCGGTTGCAACACGCTTCTCGATTTTGGAGAGCTGACGTTTGTCGCGCGCAGCCAGCCGGGCAAACGCTTCCCGATGGCCTATTCGCGACTGTTTGAACGCCGCGGCGGTCACTGGCGGATTACCGTTGAGCACTATTCCTCGCGCAACGGCCGACCGCCGAGTGTGGCACGCCGCACGTTCCGCGATCGCCAACGGCTCAATGCCCTCGCGCGCGGCTTGAGCGTTAACGGCGGCGAGGCACCACCTGAAGTCGCAGGCATGCTCATCCGCCCTCCGGCGCTTGCGCCACGCCCGGAGACCACGCGTCGAAAGAAAACGGCCCCGCGGCGCAAGCGACCTCGCAAGGTGCATCAGCGCGATCCGAAGGCCTGGATGAAGCGGATCAAAGGCTTCAACTACGACTGAGGCGATTGGGCTGTCAGGCGGCGATGCGCGTCTCGGCCGGCGTCCAGCGGACGGGCAGTTCGGCAAATCCTCTGATGCCCGGGGACGGGTTCCACCTGAGGTCGCCGGGTGCGCCGCTTCGATCGACCAATGCCGCGTGCCGTCGAACAGCGCGCCGAATGCGGTCATGGCTTCCATCCGCGCAAGCTGCGCCCCGAGACAAACGTGCGGGCCGAAGCCGAAACTCAGATGCGGGTTTTCTGATCGCGTCAGGTCCATCGTGTTCGGATTCTCGAACATCGCAGGGTCGCGATTGGCCGCGGCCAGATAGGCGATGATTACGTCGCCGCGTTTCAGCGCGTGGCCTCCGATGGTGACGTCGCGACGGGCATACCGCGCTTCGGTGATTTCCACGGGCGAGAGGAAGCGCAGAAGCTCGTCGACGGCGTGCACGGCCGGCCGTCGTTCGAGACCCGCGAACGCGGCCTGGTCCGCCGTCGAGATCAGATGATGCGCTGAAAGCGAAATCAGATGGACTGTCGTCTCGTGCCCCGCAAACAGCAGCAGGAACGCCATCGCGAGCAGTTCATCTTCATCGAGGACATCTGCATCGTCGTCCGGCGTGACAAGTTCTGAGATCAGGCCTTCGCGCGGATTTCGGCGGCAATCGGCGATCTCCTCGCGCAGGAACGTCGCGAGCTTGCCGACACTGCGCAGCGCGATGAGCGTCGCAAGGCCCCCGTCCGTCATTTCGATCACGCGTGAGGCGAGCCGCTCAAACTCATCGGACCGTCCAACGTCGATGCCGAGCAGTTCTGAGATCACCTGAAGCGGGAAGCGGCGTGCGAAGTTCGCGACCAGATCAAACGGCACATCGGCGGGATGCTTCGCGATGAGGTCGTTTGCGATCTCGGTGATGCGCGGCGCCATCGAACCGATCCCGCGGCGATTGAAGGCGTGATTGACGTGCCGGCGGAGGCGTTTGTGCTCAGGCGCATCGCGGCCAAGCATGTTGTCCGACAGGATGCGCACGGACTTCGGCATCCACCACGCGATGCCGAGCCGGCCGCGTCGGCCGATCGTGCGCGGATCGTTTGCAAAGGTGTCTTGTTCGCGAAGGACGCGGACGACGTCTTCGTGGCGATAGGCTGCGGGATTGGTGCCGATAAAGGGGACCTTGATCCAGACCGGCCGGCCTTCGTCATGGAGCCGCGCAATCGCAGCACCGGTGTCACTGCGATACGACGCCAAGCCTGGTTCTATCAGGAAGCCGTTTCGGTAGGGTCCCAAGACGCACTCCATGTTCCGCGGAGCCGACTGTGCAGTTCGTTTGTGTGCGTGAGGGACTGGCGGCGATGCCGAAGCACGCACGCGACGCGCCTAGCTCGTCGGGGTCTCGAGCTTCTTCGTCAGGTTCTCGAAT
>JBCBXS010000047.1:0-11976 GCA_039816475.1 Pseudomonadota bacterium
AAAGAAGATCTGCTGCCAGCCCTTCATCGCCCAGTCGCCGAAGTCAGCGAAGGGAATGCCGGCGTCCTCGAGCTTGGCTTTCACAGTGGCAATATCGTTGGTGCGGAATGCGAGATGGCCGCGATCGAGCGGATTGAGACCCTTGCCTGTCTTGAAGCCGATCTCGAGATCGCGCTCGGCCAGATGGACCTGCATGTCCCCGTCCGTCATGAAAGCGACGCCTCCAGCGTAGCCTTCGTCCGTCTTGCGCGCCTGGTTGAAGCTCGTCTCTTCGCCGAGACCCAATACGTCAGCGTAGAACGAGCGCATGGCGTCGACGCGTTCCGTCGCGAAATTCACGTGATGCAATTTGAGCTGCATGCCTCTCTCCGGATCGGGTTTCACGGGGCGTTCAGGTGCACTGACAAGTATGGCTTACAGGACGGAAGCATCCAACGTCCTGTGCGGTCGCGATTGGCCGGCGGGCGGACAATGGCAAGGACACTCATCATGCGTCGGTGTATTCTACTTGCTGCGACGGCCGCGCTGCTTTCAGCGTCCGCCGGTCACGCCTCGGCCTGTGCATGTTGCGGAACTTGGAAGGTCACGGGCGTCGCGGCCGACGATCAGCTCAACATCCGACGCGGGCCGGGCGTACGGTTTGCCAGGGTCGGCGCAATTCCGAGCGGATCTGCGTGTGTGTTGAAGACCCGCCGGTGTTCCGGATCGTGGTGCCGCGTGAGCTTCGCCGATCAACGCGGCTGGGCGCATATGAAGTATCTGCGCTATTTCCGCGGCCCGTGACCTGACGGACGCCGTAAACATGGCCTCGGCGCAGCTCCGGGCGACCTATCGATTTGGCTCAGATAAAGAGAGAGATGGTGCGGCCGAGAAGATTCGAACTTCCACGGGTCTCCCCACTACGACCTCAACGTAGCGCGTCTACCAATTCCGCCACGGCCGCACACCATCGGGCGCCGAACAAACTCCCAACGCCAAGGCGCGTTGCGTATCAACGCCGCCTGCAAATTGCAACTGTTGGCGGACCAGTGCCCGCGCCGGTTGACCGCCGAAAGATCGGGCAGTCATCGCGAACGCGATCGCCGCGCTCTTGGTCGAGGGCCTTGCCGCCCTTTCATCCGCACCCGATGGCGATATATGTCGGATATGACCGCCGACGACTTTGAAAAGCCCGGCCGAACGGATGGGGTCGCTCAGGACCAGTCCGTGAGCTGGATCGTGTCCGACACGCCGGTCGCCTACCCCAATGCGGTCGCCGCCATGGAGCGCCGGATTGCTGCGATCGCCGCCGGCACAGCGCCAGAGACCGTCTGGCTGCTCGAACATCCGCCACTTTATACCGCTGGCACCAGCGCGAACCGCGGCGATCTTCTCGCTCCGGATCGCTTTCCGGTCTTCGAGACCGGCCGAGGCGGCGAGTTCACGTATCACGGACCCGGCCAGCGCGTGGCCTATGTCATGCTTGACCTGCGCCGGCGTAATCGCGACGTCCGCGCGTTTGTCCAAGCTCTCGAGCGCTGGATCATCGCGACGCTGGCGGCGTTCGATCTCGAAGGTTTCGTCCGGGAGGGCCGTATTGGCGTCTGGGTTTCGGGCGAGGCGACCGATGGATCGGCAGGGGGCGAGGCGAGCGAAGAAAAGATCGCGGCGATCGGCATCCGCGTCCGGCAATGGATCAGCTACCACGGCGTGAGTTTGAACGTCGCGCCCGACCTCACCCACTTTGACGGGATCGTCCCGTGCGGTTTGCCGGGCTACGGTGTCACGAGCCTCGCGAAGCAGGGGCATGCGAGCGCTTCCGACTCCGTTGACGCCGCTCTGAGGCGCGCGTTCGAGGCAACTTTCGCGTTAACGACGTCTGTGGAAAACGCATACATCCTCGGCGATGACGGGATGTCCGACACCGCAATGCGCGAGTCGGCACCGGCTAGTTCGGCTCAGCGTTAGCATCGGCCTCGCCTTCCGGGGTCTGCACGGCCCCGTCATAGTAGACCAGTCCGTCCTCGATCGAGACGCGTTCCGTGCCGTCGAGAATGTACTCGGCCTTGCGGTCGCCGTTGAGCCGGATGACGCATCCGCCCGGGCAGATATTGTTTAGAAGTGCTGATGGTTCGAGCCGCTTCGTCGACGTCTCCCTGCCTTCGACGATCTCGATGTCGTAGGCGGAGCGGTCGGCGTTCGTGATCGTCGCAGCGGTCGCCAGTGACGGGCCGGTCGCGATGGCTGCCGCCAAACAGAAAAGGCCCACCGCCGGGCCGGAGAGGATGCGTTTGCGTCGCGTCATCAGCCAATTCTCCCCGAACGGTGGGCCTTTCAACGTGTATGCGCTTACTTGCGGGCGACTTTCTTCTTAGCCGGAGCCTTCTTCTTCGCCGCGGCCTTCTTCTTGGCCGGTGCCTTCTTCTTCACCGCGGCCTTCTTGATCGCCTTCTTCTTGGCGGGGGCCTTCTTCGCGGCTGTCTTCTTTGCAGCTGTCTTCTTCGTGGCGGCCTTCTTCGCAGCCGTCTTCTTCGCCGCTGCCTTCTTCTTGGCTGGCGCCTTCTTCTTCACCGCCGCCTTCTTGATCGCCTTCTTCTTAGCAGGCGCTTTCTTCTTCGCTGGGGCTCTCATCGTTCAATCCCTTTGACGTCAATCTTGGTGTCACTCTGGTCGTGCGCGCAGTGGTGTGAGGGCCGCGCACGCGAAACCAGTTTGAACATGGAAACTTTCCAACCCATCGACAAACGGATTTTTCCGCTAAGGGCTATCGAAGATTTCGATAGATAGGTCTCGGCAATCACGGTACCGGTTCTTGCGAAGAGGAACGCGACGCCTGCAACAGTGACGAGTGCGGCATGGACATCGCTCTTGCGAAGACGTTTTTGACTGTTGCAGAGACCGGCAGCTTCATCGACGCGGGCCGTCGCATGAACCTCACGCAATCCACGGTAAGCTCACGTATCAAGAACCTCGAGGATGCGCTCGGACAGGAGCTATTCCTGCGGTCGAAGCTCGGCGCTGAACTCACCACTGCGGGCGAACAGTTCCGCCGCCATGCGCTAACGCTGGTGCGCGTCTGGCAGCACGCACAGTTCGAAGTGGGCCTCTCGAACTATCACCGCGATCACCTGGCCGTCGGCGCACCGCAACCGCTTTGGGGCGGGCTTTTGCTGCCATGGGTGTCATGGATGCGCGAAAACATCCCCGACATCGCGATCACGGCGCGGTCGGATACGTCGTCGAACCTCACGCAGCGCATGCTCGAAGGGACGCTCGATCTCGCGATCAGCTATCGCTCGGTCCAGCAGTCCGGCATCGTCAGTGAGCATGTCTTCGACGACCAATTCGTCCTCGTGACCAGCGCAAAGCCCGGCACGCGGCGGAACATGATCGAGCATTTGACGATCGACTGGGGCCCGGATCTGCAGGACGGCGACGCCTCGATCGATCCGGATTTCACCAACACGGGCCTTAATCTCGAGCTTGGCGCGAGCGGGCTTGCCTACATGCTCGACAATCCGTGCTCGGGTTACGTGCCGCTGCGCTTGGCGCGTCCGCACCTACGCCGCGGCCGCCTGCGCCGGGCATCGCGATCGCGGTCGGTCACTTATCCGGTGTTCATGGCCTACCCCGAAGTCCGCGACGAAGATGCCTACGACCCCATCCTCGACGCCCTCCGCACCTCCGCCGAAGCCGCCAGTCGCTAGCGGTGGCGTGCGGGGAGAGGGAGTGAGTAGGGAGTAGGGAGTAGGGCGCCGGTTGCGGCTTCGCCTCTGTCATCCCGGCCGGAACACGTCAGCGCGAAGAGCCGGGACCCAGGGCGGCGGGTTGTGTCGCCTGCGGCGACTTCTCTCATGGGTCCCGGGTCGGCGTTCGGCCTCCGCCCTCACTTGCCCGGGATGACGAGAAGGGCGCAGCAGCGCGAGGGCAGCGGAATGGCACCCCTTGTTTCCAGAGAAGAGCCGAAAGCAAGGAGGGCCGTCAGGCCCGGATCGCTTGAGGCGGGCGTAGGTCGGACTCTCAGTGCCAACCAAGCCTGCGCAGGTTGGACCAAACAAAACAAGTAAGCCGCCGTCGCTCGCGATCCCCACCTGTCATCCCGGCCGGAGCGCGTCAGCGCGAAGAGCCGGGACCCAGGGCGGCGGGTGCAGGCTGGACCAAACAACAAAGCTTCTCCGCACCTCGCAGCTAGAACCCCATCGCCATACCGTCTTTTCTGGCGTCGGAGGCGCCGGTTCGGACACCGGTGGTGGGGTCGATGGTGACGATCTGGCCGCCACCCCACGGCTCGGCGCGGCGCTGGACATCGTGACCGAGCGCGCGGAGGTCGTCGCAGACCGCGTCCGGCACGCCGTCTTCGACTTCGACGGCGGCGCCCTCGAAGAACACGCGCGGGAAATCGAGCGCCTCCTGGGGGTCCATCCGGTAATCCTGCATGTTGGTGACGACGTAGACGTGGCCGATCGGCTGGAACGCGGCGCCCATCACGCCGAAGCTCATGACCGGCAGGCCATCGCGCGTCGCCATCGCAGGCACGAGCGTATGCATGGGACGCTTGCCGGGCGCGATGACGTTCGGGTGGCCCGCCTCGAGCGTGAAGCCCTGCCCGCGGTTGTGCAGGACGACGCCCGTCTTCGGCGTCACGATTGCAGACCCGAACGCTGAATAGATCGAGTTGATGAACGAGACCGCCATCCCGTCAGGATCGACGACGCTCAAATAGACTGTGTCAGATCCCGCAGGTTCCGGCAGCGGCGCGAGGTCCTCCGTCCTCCGCGTGCGATCGACCCGTGCGGCCAGTGTATCGATGGTCGCTGCTTCCAGCATGTGGGCGACGGGGACATCGGCCATGTCGGGATCGGCGACGAAGCGGTCGCGCATCGCGTAGGCGAGCCGGGCCGCCTCAATCATGACGTGATAGCGCTCCGCCGACATCGGATCGTCGCTGACGCGGCCAATCTTCTCGAGAATGCGCAGCATCATCAGCGCGACGATGCCGTGGTTGTTCGGCGGCAGCTCGTGGATGGTCAGGCCGGCGTAATCGACCGAGATCGGCGTGACGTAGGTCGAAGCCTGTGCGGCGAAGTCCTCGAGCGTGTGACCGCCACCGAGCCCCTGCAGGGTCGCGACGATGTCTTCGGCGACGTCGCCGGCGTAGAACCCGTCGCGGCCATGCTCGGCGATCGCCTCGAGCGTCTGCGCGAGCGCCGGAAACCGCACGACTGAGCCGACAGCCGGCGCTTTCCCGTCGAACAGCAGATGCTGTCGCGCGCCTTCGTGGACGGAGAGCTTATCGACCAGCGTGGCCCAGTCCGATCCGACGCGGGGTGCCACCGGGAAGCCGTCGCGCGCGTATCCGATGGCAGCAGCAAGGCAGTCAGCCATCGACCACGTGCCGTGATCCGCGAGCAGCCGGGCCCAACCGTCAATCGCGCCGGGGATCGTCACGGCATGCGGGCTCGAGATTTCGAGCTCAGTGACGCCCATACCCGCGAGCGCATCCGGCGTTGCATAGCCGGCCGCCCGGCCTGATGCGTTGAGCGCGACCAGTTCGCCGCCAGGTTTGGCGATCATCGCGAAACAGTCGCCGCCAATCCCCGTCATGTGCGGCTCGACGACGGTGAGGACTGCGGAGGCTGCAATCGCCGCATCGACGGCATTGCCGCCCTTCGCCATCACGCCGACGGCCATATCGGTTGCCAGCGGATGTGACGTGGCCGCCATCGCGCGCGTTGCGTAGACCGGCGAGCGGCCGGGGAGATGGAAGTTGCGCATGGACGGTGTCCTCGGTCAGGTGAAGCGGGATGACCGGCGGCGCCGGCGCTGGTGGCGTGGACGACGGACCGGAAGTGCTGATCGCCGCCCGCGATAAGTGGTGCGCACCGGGCCGATCGGCCGGGCTGCAAGCCAGCCGGTCAACTCAGTGATGTACGTCTCAGACAACCCGAACGCGCGCGCGCCGGGCACGATTGCGGTCAGAATATAGTTGGGTCGCGCCGCCGCCGGCCATGCACGATCGGCGACGTAGGCGACCGCCGGGCGCAGTTTGCCGTCGGAGGATTGCACGCGCACCCAAGCGCGCCGGTAAACGCCTTCCCGTGTGCCTTCCCACCGATCGAGCCACGTCAGGTGCTGCGGCGTCACCCGCCAGAGCACGCCGTGGACGTGGCAGCCCTCGGCTTTCAGGATATTGGCGCCACCCCGCACGGTGATCATGAAGCGATAGCCGTCGAGGATGCCGGCACTCAGTGCCTGCGCGCCCGGGCATCTCCGCCGCATCTGCGCCGGCGACATGTTCGAGCCAAACGCGAAGTAGAGGGGCATCGCCTGCGGCCCGGCGTCAGGCAAATTCGATGATGACGGCGTCGACTGCGAGACTGTCGCCGGGTTCCGCACAGACTTTCGCGACGGTCGCATCGCGCTCGGCACGAAGTACGTTCTCCATCTTCATCGCCTCAACGACCGCCAACGCATCGCCCGCCTGGACCTTCTCGCCGTCGCTGACGTGAACAGCCTTGACAAGACCCGGCATCGGACAGAGCAGGAACTTCGTGAGATCGGGCGGTTCTTTGACGGGCATGAGCGCGACGGCTGCGGCTTCGCTCTCGGTATAGACGTGTGTGTCGACCTCGGCGCCGCGCCGCGAGAGGCGGACGCCGTTAAGGATCGGGCGCACCTGCACTGCAATGTCGTCACCGTCGATGGTGCCGTGCCAGACGGGCTGACCCGGCCACCAATCGGATCTGACGGAGACGGTTTGCGCTTCCGCCGGCGGATCATCGCTGGCAGCACGCCCCTCACCTCGCGGCCATAGGGTCACCTCAACCGCATCATCGCCGGCGGCTACAATGCGCGCGTTCATCGCCTCGTCGCCGAGATGGACCACGCGCGCTTTCGCAAACGACACCGACGGGCCGTTCATCTGGTCGGTGATCTGCCGGCGGCGACTGTTCCCGAGATCATCAATGAAGGCGGCCACCGCGCCGAGCACGCGCCTGTCGTCGCCGTTGAGCGCGCGCGGCGCGAACCCGTCGGGAAACTCTTCCGCGATAAACCCTGTCGAGAGTTCGCCGGACTGCCATCGCGGATGTTGCATCAGCGCTGAGAGGAACGGCACGTTGTGCTGAATGCCGTCGATATAAAACGCATCGAGCGCGTGCGACTGCAGCGCGATGGCGCTTGCCCGATCGGGCGCGTGCGTCACGAGTTTCGCAATCATCGGATCGTAGAACATCGAGATTTCACCGCCATCGACGACGCCGGTGTCGTTGCGGATGACGCGTCCCGGCTCGCGGACTTCCGCCGGAGGCCGATACCGCCGAAGACGGCCAATGGACGGCAGGAAGTTCCGATACGGGTCTTCAGCGTAGATGCGGCTCTCCACCGCCCAGCCGTTCAGAGCGACTTCGCCCTGCTTGAGCGGGAGCGGTTCACCGGCCGCCGACCGGATCATCATCTCGACCAGATCGAGCCCAGTGATTTCCTCGGTGACCGGATGCTCGACCTGGAGCCGCGTGTTCATCTCGAGGAAGAAGAAGCTCTTGTCCTGACCGACGACGAACTCGACCGTGCCGGCGGAATCGTAATCGACAGCTTTTGCGAGCGCGACGGCCTCAGCTCCCATCCGCTCCCGCGTTGCTGCATCCAGCAGTGGCGACGGCGCCTCTTCGATGACTTTCTGGTTGCGTCGCTGGATCGAGCATTCGCGCTCACCGAGATGGATAACGTTGCCGTGCTTGTCGCCAATCACCTGAATTTCAATGTGCCGTGGGTCGACGATGAACTTCTCAATGAACACGCGATCATCGCCGAAGCTCGACTTCGCCTCGGACTTTGCAAGCCCGAAACCCTCGCGGACTTCGCCCGCATCGCTCGCGATCCGCATGCCCTTGCCGCCGCCACCGGCAGTGGCCTTGATGATGACCGGATAGCCGATGTCGTTTGCGATGCGGACGGCGGCTTCCGGATCGTCGATCTCGCCGACGTAGCCGGGCACGGTTGAGACGCCGGCCTCCGACGCCATGCGCTTCGATTCAATCTTATCGCCCATGGCCGCGATCGCGTGCGGGTTCGGCCCGATGAACGTTACACCGGCATCCGCCAAAGCCTTCGGGAACGCCTCCCGCTCAGACAGAAATCCGTATCCGGGGTGGACGGCATCGGCGCCGGTCTCAGCACAGGCAGCGACGATCTTTTCGATGACGAGATAGGACTCGGCTGCCGCTGCCGGCCCAATCGCGACGGCCTCGTCCGCCATCTGCACATGCAGCGCATCGCGATCCGCGTCTGAGTAGACAGCGACGGTTGCAATCCCGAGCCGGCGCGCGGTCTTGATGACGCGGCAGGCGATCTCGCCGCGGTTGGCAATCAGGATCTTCTTGAACATCGGCGGACCTGTCTAGCGGCGCGCACATCAGAGACGTGGTGCGGGCATTCGCGGTCAGCCGGCCTCCCTCTCCTGTGCCGCACCGGTTGTAGTAAGTGCCTCCCATACCCGCAACCAGTCGCGTGGAGAGGTGGGCGCTCGCAGGCTGGTTCTTTGTTGGTCCAACCGGCGCAAGCTTGGTTGGCACTTAAAGTCCGAGCCACGCACGCCTCGCGCGCACATGCGCTCGGCTCTTTTCGTGTTGCCCATCGGCTTACGCCGTTGGCGTTTTGAGTTCGACCTACTCGCGCCTCACGCGATACGCGGGGCAAGCCCCGCTCCTTGCGTTCGGCTCGGGCGTCGGGTGGCGCTGCCAGCGGCAGCCTGCCCCGGGCTTCCAGAGCAGGAGCCGAGCGCATTCGCGCGCGAGGCGGGCGTTACTCGAACGCTCAGTGCCAACCGCCGGCAGGCGCGTTGGACCAAGCAAAAAGAAAACCGCCGCGTTCGGGGGAGAACGCGGCGGTTCGATTTCGTGTCGGCAATCAAGTCTCGTTCGAGACCGGCCGACGGACATCAAGCTTAAGCGAGTTGTACCTGGCCGGCCTGCTTTCCGCGGCCTCTGCGGTCGTCTTCATAGACAAACGAGAGCTTGTCGCCTTCGCGTACGGCCGGGATGCCAGCCCGCTCGAGCGCTGAGGCATGGACGAACACGTCCTTGCCGCCGTCGTCGGGCTGGATGAAGCCGTATCCCTTCGCGGTGTTGAAAAACTTCACCGTTCCGGTGACGCGATCCATTGGGTTCTCCTTTTCCGATGTGCGCAAGTTCAGCCAGTCCGTGGGCGGCGCACAGCACCCTCACTCCAGTCGTCGGATAAGGCTGATGAACCGAAGCCCTGCATCCCTTCTCCAATCTGGCCGAGAGCGCCTCTCTGAGGTGGCGACCGGCGGGCGCACAGTCGCGCATTTCCGGGGGCCCAACAAGCCGCTTCACGGACGAAAGCGACGTCTGACGCGTATTTTTGATCTGAATGTCGGCTGCAGCGCCGCTTCAGATTGCATTCAACGCGCGCTCACTACTGCTTGTTGCGCGAAGAACAAATGAGCCCCCGCGCCGCCGCGATTGGACCCAACCGAACGATGCTCGCGGGGAGGCTAACAACATACGAGATGACCATGACCAAGACCCTCCTGAACCTCGCTCTGGCCGCTGCAGTCGGTCTGACGGCTCTGACGACAGGCGCTCAAGCGCACCGCGTTTCGGACTTCGAAGACCGGTTTGCCTACATTTCAGCCAAGCTTGAGCGGGAACGCCAGCGCGGCCGCATTACGTTCCTTGAAGGCCGCAAGCTGCGTCGGCTCATGAATGCGGCGCGGGATCTGCGCGTGGAACTTGCCGCTGATGGCCATCTCAGTCACCGCGACCGCCATGCGCTGGATCGCGAACTCGATCACGTCAACAGAGCCGTCAATACCGAGCGCAGTGATCGGCGGCGCCGGTGGCGCGTCCTGCCACGCGTTGGACGCTAGGCAGAGATGTGGTGAGGGCAGTGCGGGCGGCCGGTCGTGACAGGCGCCGGCTAGCGAAGCTCGGACAAGCCGCCAAGAAAAAAGCGTCGGGTGCGAGCCCGGCGCTTTTTTTGTTCGGTGCCGGTCTCAGGCGCGAACACCCGCAGCCACGGGGCTTCGTGATCGTTTTCACCGACGCTTGAACAAGATGAATACAACCTAACGGCGCGTTTCAGGGAGAGTTCAAACGCCCTTTGCGAAGGTCCGCTCATCCAAGGCGGCGCCAGCGCTGTGCTCCGCCAGAGTTTCAGGCCCGACCAACGACGGCCCCTCAGGGAGAGCAAGAATGACTGCACAATCCATCACCGCTGCGACGCTGTTTGCCGTTGCTGCCGCCGGTCTTTCGACGTCGGCGCAGGCCGGCTTCACGAACCTTGGTGTCACCGGTGCCACGGCCGACAAAGCCGGTCATGTGATCCTCATCAACGACCGCGCCGAGCGCCGCAAGAAGCGCCGCGCTGAACGTCGGGCTGGCAACACGAAGCGTGGCAACAACAATCGCGGCAAGAAGGTCGTCGAGCGCACCATCGTCGTCGAGAAGCCCGTTGTTCGTCGCAAGAAGCGCTCCGGCTTTGGCATCACACTGAACTTCGGTCGTGACCGCGCACCTCGCGTGATCGTCGGCCGGCCCGCGCCGCGCTTTGGCCGCAGGATTGTCCGCCGTGGGTTTGGTCGTGTCGCGACGCCGCGGATCAACAACCGCATCCAGAACCAGGCCCGTCGCATTCGGAACGGTGTCCGCAACGGTTCGCTGCGTCCGCGTCAGGGTCGTCGTCTGCAGAACCGTCTTGGTGACATCCGGGCAGCGCGTCGGTTTGCTCGCGCCGATGGTGTCGTCACCCGCGGTGAGCGTCGCCGCCTGATGAACATGCTCGATCGTCTGGGCAACCGCATTCGTCGCGCAAAGGTGCGGGGCCGGTTCCTCTAAGAGTTGCGCGAACCAGAAGCAGACACATCGCCCTTCGTACCGCGTCTCGTGATTGATGTGTCGACCCCCCGGGGGTGGCGAAAGCCGCCCCCGTTTTCGTGTGCCGGTGCACGCCTGACCCTCGAGCTGGCGGGATGCGTGATCGCGGCGCCACAAACAACGATCCGCTGACACATCGATTAGCAGGTTGGTAACTTCGTGCTCCCTACTGTCCGTGCCGACGAAGGCGCGGGTGGCGGTACATGAGCATCTTGCAGTCGATTGTGTTCGACGAAATCTGTCAGCGACGGAACATCCGCGATAGCGACGTCACGAAGCTTCGCGCGCTCTACATGTCGAACGCTTTGGCGGCCCCCGACGATGTCACGGCGCTGATCAAGATGAATTCCGCCTGCCCTGTGCAGGGGGAGGCCTGGGCGCCATTCCTGATTGAAGCGGTTGTCGACTTCGTCGTCGGCGAACTTGAGCCGCGCGGCTATCTCTCGAAACCGAACGCCCAATGGCTGATCGATCTGATCGCGCCTGAAGGCACAGTCACGTCGCTCAATGGTCTCGACATCCTGCTTGCCGTGATTGAGCGCGCGCGCTGGGTGCCCGAAAGTTTCCTCGTCTTCCTGCTCGCGCAAATCCGCGGTGGCATCGTCGACGGCGCCGGGCCGCTCCGGACGGCGAGTGGTCTCGAACCGAACACGGTTGCCGAAGGTGATATTGCGCTGGCGAGCTTTGCGATCACGCATTTCGCATCGGAAGGGTTCATCCCCGTCACGCGCGGCGAGCTTCTGGAACTCGGCGACGTCGACGCGCAATCGAACACCGAGACGCATCCGACGGAATGGGACGCGCTTTATCTGCGCATGCTGGCGGCCGTGTTGCTCTACCAGAACGGCTACGCGGCGTCATCGCGGTGGCAGCTGCTAGATTATCCAATCACTGTGCCGGCCGACGACGATGACGACACGCGTCTCGGCTCGGATGCCTGGATCGCGCAGATCCTTGAGCCGGTGATCGGCGCCCACCGCCTGATGGCGCGCGAGGACCGCGCAATCCACGCCCTTGAACAGCAGCGCGTTGCGATCATCACGGATTCGGAACTGACCGCCGCCGGCCCGGCAGAACTCGCGCAGGCGACCGGCCATAG
>JBCBXS010000480.1:0-1912 GCA_039816475.1 Pseudomonadota bacterium
CGCGCTTGCATCAGTGTAGGGCCCTGACGGATCATAGACGCGCACCGGCGGCTCGTTCGCGGTCTCGTGCAATGGGATTTCGCGCATCGGCACGGCGACATCCGGATGCCCCGGCGGCGAAGAGTAGACCTTATGGCTGCCGATGATCGGGCCGGTCGTAACTTCGGGCGTTTGCATCTCAGAGGGGCGGACGGGCTTGTTCATGACTTGGTGCCTCGTTTTCGAGTGAGGGGTTTGGACCGCGTCGGCTGGACCACCGGCTTGCGGGTCTTTCGTTGAGGGGTTTCCGGTGAGCGGAGTGCGATTGCGATGCCGTAGGTGAGCGCGGCGACGATCAGGACGGCAACAACCGCGCCGAGCCCCTGTTCACCGCGTGCGATGATGTCGTCGGAGACCGCGACACCGGCCATCCGCATCGCGAGGACGCTGACACCGATCAGGCCGGCTGTAAGCAGAACCGCGCGCGCCAACATCACGAAGTAGGATTGAGGGCGCAGCGCGCCTGCGTAACGCGGTAGTGATTTTGATGGGCGTAACACTGTGCGGCCTCCGTCCCTCCACCGGTGCTAACCGGATCAGGTTCAAAGGGTGCTCGCGCGCGGTCTCAACGCGATCTCAGCCGGTACCCCGGCGCCCCTCGGATGACCAGGAGTATGCTGGATGCGAGCGGTGGCGCGCAAGTGCATTTGGCTGCACGCGGTGCGTAGCGCCCCTCGGTCAGGGGCTAACCGATGACGCGCGGAAGCGTCACCAGGATCGTCAGCACCGCGCCGACGATCAGGCCGATCATCCAGCGCAGCATCTCTGTCTTGAATGCGCTGATCTCGGCGCGGAGCGACCCGCCAAGCTTACTGGTCTCGCTGTGAAGTTCGCCGCGGAGCCCGCCAATTTCGGCGTGGAGCCCGCCAATTTCAGCGTGGAGCTCTCCGCGCAGCTTCCCACACTCGCTTCTAACTTCGCTGCGAAGTTCGGCAATGTCGCCTTTGAGTTCGCTTCGCAAGTCGCGCAAGTCACCGCGTAACTCCGCCATATCGGTCTTCAACTCAGACCGCAGAATGCCGAGCTTGTTGTCCAGGTAGTCGCTCGTGACAAACTTGTTGTCGGCAGTTGCAATCACATCCTGCTCCAGAACGGCGGTCAATCCGTGCGCGAGGCCGGTTTCAAAGCCGGCCTCCTCAAGCTTCTTCTGCACGATTGTAGACTGGAACGTCATCGCACAACCCACCTGCCGCAATCACTCTGGGGGACATTAGAACATAAGGTGAACATAGGCAACACGGCAGGTATGCGGCGCTACTCGGCTGGTCGCTGCGAAGTGATTGCCCGGCATGTCGCCTGAGCTAACCGCAAACGGAGTCGGCAGTTGCCGCCGACCAGCCGACGTGGACCTGACGGCCGGCCTCAATGACGGGTCGCTTAATCAAGGTCGGGTTCGCGATCAGGAGTTCAGCAGGGTCGCCCTCGGCACGCGCTTTCTCGGCATCGGACAAGCCGCGCCACGTCGTCGACCGCGTGTTGATGAGTGTCTGTGCGTCGACTGCTTCGAGCCAGCGTGGGACCTTGGCCGTGAGGTCCGCTTCAGCGCGGATGTCGACGAACGCGTGTTCGACGCCGGCAGCATCAAGCGCCGTCAACGCCTTCTTGCACGTATCGCAGGACTTCAGACCGTAGAGCGTGACCGGCATCAGACTTCAATCCCGAGTTCAGCGCGCTTCTTCTTCGACAGGTTCGCGGCTGCAAGCCGGTAGCTCTCGCGCAGGTAATCGCGAAGTTCAGCGTCGTCGATGCCCGTCGCGGCAAACCGCTGAATCCACTTAAGCCCGCGCGAGGCCATATACGGCGCAGGCCGGCAGCCGGGCGTATCGCGAAGGATCTCGTATCCGATCTCGGAGCATTTGAACGTCACGGCGAG
>JBCBXS010000481.1:0-1906 GCA_039816475.1 Pseudomonadota bacterium
TGCATTCCGGCGCGGGATCGCCGCTGCGTTCGTTTCACTTTCGGTGCTCGGCGCCATGGGCCTGCTCGCCTCGAGCCAGGCCTACGACTTCGCCGGATCGCTGACGCACGCGAGTGTGTCGATCTACCTCTATCTCGCAGCGATCGTCTTTGCCGCCTTCATCGCGCTGAAGCCGCTCTCGCATACACGTCTGTTCGTCAACGGCTTGCTGGTTGCCGGAACGGTCTCGGCCATTGCAGGTCTTGTCGGCTACTTCGCGGTGGTGCCGGGCGCCGACGATCTGTTCGTCCGCTTCGAGCGCGCGGCCGGCACCTTCAAGGACCCGAACGTCTTCGGCGCATTCCTCGTCGTGCCGCTGCTGTTTGCGGGCCATATCGCACTGACCCGGTCTTGGCGCGCGGCGCTGCCTGCAACGGTTGCCGCCGCGATCATGCTGCTCGCAATCCTCATGAGTTTTTCGCGCGGCGCAGTCCTGTGCCTCGCGGTCGGCGGGCTTGCCTACGCCTATCTCGCGTTCGTCACCGCGCCGACCCACCGTCAGCGGTTGAAGTTCGCGCTACTGGTAGCAGGCGCCACGTTTGGTGCGATCGCGATTGTCTCGTCAGCCCTGCAGAACCCTGACATCGGCGACGTCTTCACCGATCGCGCGCAGCTCTTTCAGTCCTACGATGAAGGCCCCGAAGGCCGCTTCGGCGGACAGTTCAAGGCAATGGCCGCGATCCTCGATCATCCGCTGGGCCTCGGCGCGCTCGAATTCGCACCGCGCCTGCATCCTGAGGACCCGCACAACGTCTACCTCGCGATGTTCCTGAACGCCGGCTGGGTCGGCGGCTTTGTCTATCTCGGGCTGGTCCTCGCGACGCTGTTCCTGGGCCTCCGACATGTCCTTCGCAGGACCGCACATCAGGACCTGTTCGTCGTCGCGTACGCCGCCTTCATCGGGCTCGTCGCCGTCGGGCTGCTGGTCGACACCGATCATTGGCGCCACTTCTACATCGTGGTCGCGATGCTCTGGGGAATGATGGCCGCGCGGCAACGGCCCGCGCAGGAGTTGAAGCGCGCGCGTTCCCGCTCGCGCACGCGTGGCAATCGCATTCGCAGTCGCATCGTGAAGGCTGCCGCACCGCGCAGGCGGGCGACCATTAAAGGCCCGGCCCGCAGACGCATCCGCAACGTGCCGCCCATTCCGCGCCGCCGCCGCGAGTTGAACCCGCGCCGCCCCGAGCGTATCGCGCACACAGCTTAAGGCGCGTCAGCCAAGCTTCGCCGGATCATTGAACGGGGCCGGGTCAAGAAACCGCTCAAGCACGTTGCGCATGATGCGAGCGACATCGTTGTCGCCCTGATCAACGGGCAGTGCACCGCAGAACGTGATCGAGCCCGTCGAGAAGACCGCGCCTTTGCCGCGGGCGGTCTCGAAGAAAACCATGTCCGCGCGGATGAGATCGGAGTCCGCTTCGCCCGGGATCGTGGTGAGGTGCGTCAGGCGCTCTTCGGGCACGAGCACCCAAGGCGCTTCAGGGTCGTGGTCCTCCGACTGGGCGAGGACGACAGCGTGGCCCGGCGTGCCGAGCGCCTTGTCGGCACGGTCGAGTTCGAAACCCGCGGCGCCGTGGCCCGAGAACCCGCTGCCGCCGAACGTCGGCGCGTCGATGCCATCGAGGATCCAGCCGGCCCGTGACGCACGCGCGTCGTCGCTGACGCGATAGTGCGAGCCGACGAAGTTGCCCTGGCCGGTAAATCCGACGCCGGTCAGATGCTGCGGCGGACGGCCGTTCCGTCGCCAGAGACCGCCGTACTCCCCGTCGAATTGGTTGTAGTACTCGCCGGGCTCGGACGCCCAGGCGCGGATGCCGCCTTCCGCGCGCCGGATCGCGACGGCGTCATCGAGATCTGGCGCGCGGAA
>JBCBXS010000482.1:0-1902 GCA_039816475.1 Pseudomonadota bacterium
GAGTTCAAGTCTCTCCAGCAGCACCATTTCGCGCTCACGGGCCTACCGGCCGTTTGCCTGGCCCTCCGCGTGGGCGGCGCTCGCGCCGGATCGCGGCCGCTCCCGGATGTAACTGACGTCGCTTCGGTAGAGACACGTCAGGCTGGGTTATCGCTTTTGAGTGAGTTGAGCAGGTCGGGGAGGTCGGCGACGGTGTCGATGACGTGATCGGCGCCGGCTTTGCGGAGGACGTCGGCTGCGCGGGTGCGAAGGCGGTCGCGTTCGTCGGCTGGCAGCGCATTTAGCTCTTCGACTGTGAGGCCGACCTCGTTTCCGGACATCGCAACGCCGACCGTGAGACAGCCGGCTGCGATCCCTTCCGCGATGCCGGGTGCCGTGTCGTCCACCTTGACGACCGCTGACGGCGGGTAGACCGCCAGATCGACGAAGCACTGATACATGCCGAGCGGGCTCGGGCGGCCTTCCGGCACGTCGCCGGAGCAAACGAGATTGGCCGGCACATAGCCCTGGGCTCCGGCAAGCGGCAGGACGCGCGCCATGATCTCACGCGTATACCCGGTCGTCGAACCGACCTTGATGCCTTCGTCCGCAAGCCACCGGAGCATGTCGTGCGCGCCCGGAACCAACTGCGCGTGCTGTGCCACGACATCAGCGTTGATCGGGACGAACCGCGCGAACATGCGATCGATATCCGCCTCGCCCGCGGGCGCGCCATGCGTGTCGGTCCAGGCGTCGGCGATGCGGGGGTCTGAAAGCATCGCTGCAATATGATCGCGCTTAGTCAGACCCATCGGCGCACGCGCCTCAGCGTCCGACACTTCGATACCGAACGATCGAAACGTCTCGGCAAATGCCTTTACCGGTGCGACCGAGCCGAAGTCGATCATCGTCCCGGCCCAGTCGAAGACGACGGCTTTTATGGGTTTTTCAGGCATACCGACGGCAATCCGATCTCAATGAGGTGGCAACGTAAAGCAGACGGGGTCGCGCGAGACCAGCGCTTTGCGGAACTGCGCACGGCTGCCGGCCGCGCGATACGTCGGAGCCACGTAAAAGCGCACGATCGGCCAAGCCGACCTGCGCGAACGGATCGAAGGTGTAGAGCTTGGAACACCGCCTGAGTGGTCGCGACTTTTACGCTTGGTGACTTTTCGGCGGCGTTTTGCTCATCTTCGTTCGCCCGCGAATAGATCCTGTCGTACAGACCGAGGATCCACGCGTGGCAAAATCGAGACGCACCCGCTGAGACAATTCACGTTAGCGGTTCGCTTCCGCTAACATCATCTCCGCAGGCGAAACGGCATGGCTCATCACATCATTCGCGGTGGCGCCTTGCTTGTCGCGTTGATCTGCCTCTTGCCACCCGTCGGCGTTGTGATTGCCGCAGCATTCGGCAGTTTCGACACGCTCAGTCGATTAGCGGACACGGTGCTGTGGCAGTTTTCTGTTACGACCTTAATGCTCGTGTGCCTTGTGGCGTTCGGCAGCATCATCGTTGGTGCCACGACAGCTTGGCTTGTGGTGGCCACCGAATTCCCAGGACGCCGTCTCCTTGAAGTCGCCCTGGTTATTCCGTTCGCGTTTCCGGCTTATGTCCTCGCCTACGCCTACACAGATATTCTCGATCATCCCGGGATCGTGCAAGCCACGCTGCGCGATGTAACCGGTTGGGGACCGCGCGATTACTGGTTCCCGGAAATCAGGTCGCTTGAAGGCGCAGCGCTCATGCTGACGTTGGTGCTGTACCCATACGTTTATCTCATCGCGCGTGCATCGTTCATGGCGCAGGCGACGAAGCCATTCGAGGTCGCCCGATCGCTTGGAGCATCTCCGCTTGGCGCTTTTTTCCGTGTGTCACTTCCGATGGCCCGACCGGCGATCGCCGCTGGCACGCTGTTAGTG
>JBCBXS010000483.1:0-1884 GCA_039816475.1 Pseudomonadota bacterium
CCAAGACCGAACACAGCCTGCTTGTGTCCTTCCGGAAACGGCGGCTTCAGCGGCGTGTCGAGGACGAAGTGCCGGTCCGCTGTCGGGATGGGTTTATCGCGGCCCTTAAGCGCGTCTTCGGGCTTCGGCATCGTCGGCTTGCGAAACAGGAACATGCGGCTCGCTCTTTGTCTCATCCGTCCGGACAGGGGTCCGATCACTGATCCAAATGTGGAATTCGCGGGCCTTTTATGCAAGTTTTCTGGAGGCGGAGCGGCACCCGACAGCGCAGCCACGTTGGCGCAGCGACGAGCCCGCAGCGTCTGCTCTTTCAGGGAGATCGGCACATGGCCGTCGAGTTCGGCGTTGCGACATTGCTCGATGACGATGCGCGCAAGGTCACCGAGAAACCCGTCTATGAGCCGAGCGGCTTCCAGCGGACGATCTTCGGGATTGTGTTCCTGATCCTTCTGCCGTTCTACGCGAGCCTGCCGGTGATGATCTATCAGCGCATCGCAACGGGTGTGCTGTTCGACACGTGGGGCCTCGCCGTCATCGCGATCGGCTTTACGATCCTGATGCTGCTCATCCTGTTCGAGCTCATCTACGCCCTGCGCACGCGCGTCGCGCTCGATGACGATGCCATCCGCTTTACAATTCCGAGAGGCGGGCCGGGCCTCATCCCGATGCTGTCGTACCGGAAGGAGACAGTGCCTTGGGAGGATGTCGCGGGCGTCGAGCTTCGCCGCGAAGTCTATGGCGGATCGTTTACGCCGGTCGTGATGGCCTCGACGCGGATCCTGCTTAAGAACGGCACCGCCGTGCTGCTCGGCTCGGTCAACGAGAATAACCCCGATCACAGTCTGCCGTTTCACGTCATAGGTCGGCAGATCGCGCGCGCAGCCGACGTGCCGTTCAAGGATCTCGGCTATGTGAAACGGAACGAGCGCAAGCCCATTGTCGGCGTAGCGGAGGGGGAAGGCGACGGGACGCCGCTCAGCGTGGCCGATGTCGCGAAGCTCAATCGCCGCCATAACGAAGTGGTCATCGCACTTGCGTCGGTTATCGCGCTGTTGTTTGCGCTCAGCATCGCTGCCGATGTTATGGACGGAAACAGCGATCTCGGCGAGCGCGCGCCCAACACGCCGATTTTCTCAAAGCTCTTCTGATCGGAGCCCGACCACAGTGGGTAGGCGTCAGTTCGCGTAGATTGACAGGCGATCGCGCACCCGCCCTGCATACATTAAGAGCGCTGCGCCAACGCCGAGCGTGATCCAGACCGGCAAGCTCAGCACCGTCGTGATCACCGGATCCCAGATAAGCGCAAGCCCCTGCGTCTCGAAGTAAGCCGCCGCCGCCGCCAGCGTGTCTGGGGCCAGGTCCCGCCAGTATTGTGCGAAGGTCGCCGCCGGCGCATCGGCTGTGTACTGCCAGCGCGTATAGTCGGCGACGAACGTCATCACGGCGAGCAGGATCAGCAACCATCCGATGAAGCGAAGGGCGGGCTGCAGCAGCGCCCACAGCCAGCTCGCGATCCCGCGGATCAGTCGGATTACGAACATCAAAGTCAATGTGCCCTCGGTTGCGCGGCCGGAGTGGTCGCTACATGCGGCCGATCTCCGGTTGCCCCACTGCTTCGCCTGAGTATAGTCCGGCTCTCGCGACCGCACCAAGGCAACCGCCCGCGGTTAGGAGAGGTGGCCGAGTGGTTGAAGGCGCACGCCTGGAACGCGTGTAGGCGGGCAACCGTCTCGAGGGTTCGAATCCCTCTCTCTCCGCCAGTCGGCCTCGCCGCTGAGGCCGTCACTCCGCATCGGCGACTGTCCCCGAACCCTCGAATCTTTGCTGCTGGCACTGCGCAAGCTTGTGCCGGGTGGTTCGAATCCCTCTCTCTCCGCCAGTCGG
>JBCBXS010000484.1:0-1883 GCA_039816475.1 Pseudomonadota bacterium
TAAGCCGCCGGCGTTTCCGAAACTCGATGTCGACCCTGAACATCTGGCCGCCGTCCGCAAAGCCATGCGCGCCGTCGTCCACGAACCGCGTGGCACCGGTCGGCGGGCACGTCTCGAAGGCGCCGGCTTCGACGTGGCGGGGAAGACCGGCACCGCCCAGGTCGCGCGGATCAGTTCCTACCGCTCGCGCCGCAATCTGCCGTGGAAGTATCGGGATCACGCGCTGTTCGTCAGCTACTTTCCCTACGATGCGCCGCGGTACGCGGTCTCCGTCGTCGTCGAGCATGGCGGCAGTGGCGGCAAGACGGCGGCTCCGTTCGCCCATGACATCATGCAGCTGTTGATTGCCTTCGAGAAACAGGCGGCGCCGCCGTTCCGCGTGGGTGGCCGGTCCGATGAGACCGGCAAAGGCTAGGCGGGCAAGCGCGTATGGCTGACACGTTCGACAATCCGAACGACACCATTCCGATCGGGCGGAAACTGTTGAAGCTCAACTGGCTTGTGCTTCTGCTTCTCGGCCTGCTCGCTGGCATTGGCATCGTCGCGCTCTATTCGGTGGCCGGCGGCTCGTTCACACCCTGGGCTGAGCGCCATGCGATGCGCTTCATCGCCGGAATGGGTGGCCTGCTGCTGATCGCTGTCATCCCGCTGACGTTCTGGCTGCGACTAGCCTACCCGTCGTACCTCATCGGGCTTGGCCTGTTGGCCCTCGTGCCCGTTATCGGCATCGAAGCGATGGGCGCGCGGCGCTGGCTTGGCGTTGAGGCGTTGCGCTTTCAGCCCTCCGAAGTCATGAAGATCGCGCTCATCGTTATGCTCGCGCGGTACTATCAGTGGCTGCCGAAAGAGAAGGTCTCGCGGCCGGTGTTCGTCGTGATCCCGGCGCTCGCGATCCTGCTGCCGGTCGCCCTCACGCTCAAGCAGCCGGACCTCGGCACCGCGACCCTGTTTGCGATCGTCGGCTTCGGGCTGATGTTCTTGGCCGGCGTCAGTTACTGGTACTTCGTGATCAGCGGGGCTGCGATCATCGGGGCCGTGCCGCTCGTCTATTCGTTGCTGCACGACTACCAGCGCAAGCGTATCGAGGTGTTCCTCAACCCCGAGACCGACCCGCTCGGCTCCGGCTATCACATTATGCAATCAAAGATCGCGCTGGCGTCCGGCGGGCTCACTGGCAAGGGCTACGGGCAGGGGACGCAGGCGCAGCTTGATTTCCTGCCCGAGAAGCACACTGATTTCATCTTCACGATGATCGCTGAGGAGTGGGGCTTCTTCGGCAGCCTCGGCGTGCTGGCCGTCTTCGCGCTGCTGCTCCTGACGCTCACCGGAATGGCACTTGCGACCCGCAATCGCTTCGGCCGCCTGCTGATCGGCGGCACGATGCTCAGCCTGTTCGTCTACGTTTTCATCAACGTCGCGATGGTCACCGGCCTCGTGCCCGTCGTCGGTGTCCCGCTGCCGCTCGTCTCTTACGGCGGCACGTCCATGACGACATTCCTCTTCGCCTTCGGGCTTGCGATGTGCGGATATGTCCATCGCCAGCGCGCCTACCGGCGACAGGATATCGGTGCGCTCTGGTAGCCGGGAACTGGACAGTCGCCGGCCCGGTTGTTATCTCCGCGTCTCGCTTCCGGGCGACGGGTGTATAGCTCAGTTGGTAGAGCAGCTGACTCTTAATCAGCGGGTCCAAGGTTCGAGCCCTTGTACACCCACCATTCTCCCCTCAGACGCTGGGGTTCTTGGCGGTCATCGGCGGCCCGCTCCGCGTCGAACCTTGGGCTTCTTTGTTGGCGGTTCTGCGCAAGCTTGAACCGCTCGGGTTCGAGCCCTTGTACACCCACCATTTTTTCCTCAGACGCTGGTGTTCGCGGCGGCCATTCGCG
>JBCBXS010000485.1:0-1879 GCA_039816475.1 Pseudomonadota bacterium
GGAAAGCGGCCTACGGCGACGCGGATGGCTACGAGAAGCTCAACGTCACGCCAGTGCCGCTCGACCACGGGTCCTGCCCGGAACCGCAGGTGATCGCAGCCGCGACCGCCGCGTGGGATCGCGCACTCGAACTCGGCGAAGCGCACGGCTACCGCAACGCCCAGGCAACCGTGATCGCGCCCACCGGCACGATCGGCCTCGTCATGGACTGCGATACGACGGGCATTGAGCCTGACTTTGCGCTCGTCAAATTCAAGAAGCTCGCAGGCGGCGGCTACTTCAAGATCATCAACCGCTCGGTGCCGGAAGCGCTCCGCACGCTGGGGTATCGCGAAGCCGAGATCGCAGAGATCGAAGCCTACGCTGTCGGCCACGGGTCACTTCGCCAGGCGCCTGCGATCAACCACGCAACGCTGACCGCGAAGGGCTTCACGCCGGAGGTTCTGGAGACCGTCGAGGGCGCACTCGGCTCGGCTTTCGATATCAAGTTCGTCTTCAACAAGTGGACGATCGGCGAGGCGTTCTTGACCGGCGCACTCGGCATCGATGCGGTCACGCTCGGTGACCCGAGCTTCGATCTGCTGTCGCATCTGGGTTTTTCAAAGAACGATATCGAAGCGGCCAATACGCACGTTTGCGGTGCGATGACGCTGGAAGGTGCCCCACACCTGAAAGACGAGCATCTGCCGGTCTTCGATTGCGCCAACCCCTGCGGCCGGATCGGGAAGCGTTACCTCTCCGTCGACAGTCACATCAGGATGATGGCCGCGAGCCAGCCGTTCATCTCTGGCGCGATCTCGAAGACGATCAACATGCCGAACGAGGCAACCGTCGAGGACTGCAAGGCTTCGTACATGCTGTCCTGGCGTCTCGGCGTGAAAGCCAATGCGCTCTACCGCGATGGTTCGAAGCTTTCCCAGCCGCTCAACGCGCAGCTCCTCGGCGACGACGAAGAAGAGCAGGAAGCGGTCGCCGAGCAGCTCACGTCGGATCAGCCGGCCGTTCAGCGCGCAGCGGTTGCAGCCGAGAAGATCGTCGAGCGCGTTATCGAGCGCGTCCGCGAACGCGAGAAGATGCCGGGCCGCCGGAAGGGTTACACGCAGAAAGCCGTTGTTGGCGGCCACAAGGTGTACCTCACGACGGGCGAATACGAGGACGGCCGCATCGGCGAAATCTTCATCGACATGCACAAGGAAGGCGCCGCCTTCCGCTCGTTGATGAACAACTTTGCCATCGCGATTTCGCTCGGCCTGCAGTACGGCGTGCCGCTCGAAGAATATGTCGATGCGTTCACGTTCACCCGGTTCGAACCGCAGGGTCTCGTCCAGGGCAACGACACGATCAAGAACGCAACGAGCGTCCTCGATTACATCTTCCGCGAACTCGCCGTGTCGTATCTTGGCCGTAACGATCTCGCCCACGTCGATCCGGGCGAGATGTCGGCGACCGCGATCAGCAAGGGCGAAGGCGACAAGTCCGCCGCGTCCGCGCCTGAGCAGATGATCGTCTCGCGTGGGTTCACGCGCGGCAACGTCGTCGGCCTTTCAGCTGCCGTGCGCCCGAACGCCGTCGCCGGTCTCCAGGGCGATGTCGCGACCGCGTTCTCGGCAGTCGAAGCCGGCGGTGCAGCCACCGTCGAGACGCAGACGGTTGTTTCCTCGCAGACGATCACGGCAACGGCCGGTGCGGTTGACGGCGCGCTGGCGCTCAAAGCCGAGCCGGTGATGGACCGGATCGCGGAAGCCCGGATGCAGGGTTACGAGGGCGAGGCCTGCGGCGAATGCGGAAACTTCACGCTCGTGCGCAACGGCACCTGCCTGAAGTGCAACACCTGCGGCAGCACCTCGGGCTGCAGCTGATCATCGGCCCCGCCCGGCAC
>JBCBXS010000486.1:0-1859 GCA_039816475.1 Pseudomonadota bacterium
TTCGCGAGCTTCACCGACACGTCCGGGCCGTTCGAGGCGATTGTGTTCTCGGAGTTGCTGCACCAGAGCCGAGGTCTGCTCAAAGCGGGTACGCCCGTCGTGGTCGGCGTCGAAGCCGACGTGGACGGCGACAGCGTCCGCCTCAGAGCCGCGTCCGTCGAAGCCCTCGAAGACGTTGCCAAGCGCACGGTCGAGACGCTCAAGGTCCAGCTTGATCCGGTGGTCTTCGCGAACGGCGGTTCGGCGGAAGCGCTGGCTGCCTTGCAAGCAATCCTCCGCCCGGGGAAGGGCCGGGTCCGTCTCGAGATGTCACTGTTCGATCGGGCCGAGCGGATCGACTTTGATCTCGCCGGCAAATACGAGACGAGCCCAGCGGTCCGAGGTGAGTTGTCAACGCTTCCGGGCGTGCTCGACGTCGCGACCGCCTGAACCTTCCTCACGCGTCACTTCGAATTTCCGCCATGATTGGTGCTCATCGGCTCGCCAAAACGCGAGGCAAGTGAGGCAGCCATGGCCACGGCAGAGGCGTTCTGGGACAACACCGCGCAGAAGTACGCCAAGAGCAAAGTCGGTGACGAGAAGGCATACGCGGTCACGCTTGAGCGGGTGCGCGCGCATCTGAACCCGGCGGATCGCGTGTTCGAACTCGGCGGTGGGACGGGCACGACTGCGGTGAAGCTGCATCGCGCAGTCGAACACTACGTCATGAGTGATGTGTCGACGAAGATGCGCGAGATCGCCGAGCAGCGCGCAAAGGAAGCTGGCGCCAACAACATCGAAATCGTGGAGGCCGACACACGTGCGGTCGGTAAGCGGTCCGAGACATTCGACGCAGTACTCGCGTTCAATCTCCTACACTTGCTGCCGGACGTCCCGCGCGTCCTAACTGACGTGCGCGAAATCCTGAAGCCCGACGGTCTCTTTATCTCGAAGACACCGTGCCTTGGGGGGCGCCCGATGATCCGCGGGTTCGTCGGCGCGTTGAAGATGATCGGTAAGGCGCCGCCGCATGTCGGGTTTCTGTCACCCGACGAGGTCGAACAGATGCAGCGCGATGCCGGATTCGAAATCATAGAGCGCGGCGACTACCCGCCCAAGTGGCCCTCGCGGTTTACGGTGGCGCGGCGCATGGGGTGAGGTCTGCCGCGCAGCAGAGACGGCTCAGCTTCCCTTGGCCGTCGGCAGTTTGATCGTCATCTCCTTGCCGCCGAAGCCGTGCACGCTGTCGTGGCCGCGGATTGTAACTTCGGTGATGCCCGGCGGAATACGGACGTTGCCGAGGGATCGGGTGAACGGCTGCTCGTCGACATGGGGATGGAACAACTTACGCCGGCCGAGCACGGTGTTGTCCGGCGCGACGACTTCCCAGCGATCGGCGTAGTGGTCCCAACCGGTGTCGGCGTGGCGGAGCGTGACCGTGAAGCGGTAGATGCCGTCGTCGGTCTTTTCAGCCACGGCGTTCACAACATCGACTTCGCCGGCGGCCGCAACCGTCGGATGCGTGGCGACGAGCATCGCGCTCAGGCCAACGACCGCGGCCAAGCCGGCAAGTCCCATAAGGCAATCAAGCGGCCGACGCGCTGTCCGAGAAAGCGTAAGTCTCATCTGATCGTCTCCGGTATCTCGCATCCCCTTGACTGTGTACGACGACGGCAGATGCTCGCGCCATCACCGTGTCGTAAGGGACAAACCAATGGCGGACGGCGGCTCACTGCGCATCGTCCTGATCGCGCTCGGGGCGAGCGTTTTGATCGCTTGCGCGAAGTTCGGGGCATATCTGTGGACGGGCTCGTCGGCGATTTTGTCGGCTGCCGTCTATTCGCTCTGTGCGGCGTCCTGTCAGACGTTGCTTCTTTGCG
>JBCBXS010000487.1:0-1858 GCA_039816475.1 Pseudomonadota bacterium
GGGGGGACGATGCTTGGTTCAAGACTGACGACAGGACTTCGGCGGGGGCAGTCACAGTTGTCGGCGCTACGCCGGCAAACGACTACGAAGATCCTGTCGTCACCCTTCTTCCGGTCGCGGCTTGGAGGTCGCGACGTCGAAACGCTCGCGATCTCACCCGGCCGGCTCGGCAGCCTCGATTGCTCAACCCAGATCGATCTCACATCCGGTGCCGGCTTCGTCATCCACGATGGCGCCACGCTCGACCTTGCCGGCCTCGGTCTGTTTGACTTCGCACCACCCTCGTCCCGGTTCGCGGCGTTCGCATCCGGCTTTGCGTGGCTCGATACGCTTCGCGCGCAACGAACTGACGATGCGCAACAGGCCATGCGCGAGTGGACGTTCGACTGGCTGGAAGGACGCGACCGGTTCCGTTCGGAGGCGCGCGAAGCCAGCGTTGCGGTCAGCCGCCTGCGCGGGCTTCTGACCCACGCCGATATCCTGCTTAGTGACGCCGAGCCAGAGATTTACGACGCGATTATCCTCCAGATCATCGACGACCTGCATGACGCCGCCGCCCGTTGGCGGTCCTGCGAAGACGGCCCACCGCGCGTCGTCGCGCTCATTACCGTGCTGCTCGGGGCCCTCGCCATTGCCGAGTCCGATGAGATGATTGCCCGGTTCGAGACTTTGCTCGTCGGCGATCTTGCAGGTCAGATCGATGGAGACGGCGGGCCGCTGTCGCGGTGCAGTAGCGACGTGCTCGCAATCTTGATCGATCTCATTCCGTTGTTGCGCGCCTACGCCCACGTCGACCGAACGCCGCCGGCCGCGCTCCGCAACGCGCAGGCGCGGATGCTGCGGTATCTGCGGACGATGCGGCTCGGCGACATGGCACTCGCCCGCTTCAATGGCGTCGGCGCAATCCCGAACGACACGCTGTTTCGCGTCCTGAAGCTGGACGCAGGCGCGGAGGCCATCACGGGCCGCGCGGTCAACGGTTATGTGCGTTTCGAAGCCGCTGACGTGACCTTGGTCGCCGACATCGCGCGCGCCCCGCACATCGCGCAATCGCGTCGCGCGCACGCCGGCTGTTTCAGTTTCGAATTGAGCGACGGTCGCGATCTCGTTCTCGCGAACTGCGGTCTTCCGGGCGCACATCCCGCAAGCGGTCCGCGGTCACGCGCGAGCGTCGGCCGGGCGACAGCATTCCACAACACGCTGGAGCTTGGCGGTCAGTCCTCGGCGAGCTTCGTCGCATCGGAGGCGAATGCATCCAGCCCGGCCGATTTCCTGAGCGGACCTGCCGGGCTGACGTCGTCGGCGACCGCGACCGAGGGCGCGTTTCACCTCGAAGGCGCTCACGACGGATACGCGCAGAGCCACGGCCTTCGCCACGCCCGCAGCGTTGAACTTGCGCGCGATGGCGCGTCGCTGCGCGGCGCCGACACGCTGGAGGCACCGTCCGGACGGGACACGCTGCGGCTTGCCGATGACGTCGGTTTTGCCATCCGCTTTCATCTGGCGCCGGGCATGAGCATCGCGACGACCGGTGCGCCGAACACGCTTGAGTTGACGACGCCGAGCGGGCGGGTCTGGAGCTTTGCGAGCGACGGCCCCGCACAAGCTTACGTCGAGGAATCACAGTTTCTCGCAAGCGGTGCTGCAGCAATCGCGACCTACCAGATCGTTCTGCGCGGCCTGTGTGCCGGGAACAGCCGCGTCGGCTGGACGCTCACCCGCGCCGACTGAGCTGAACCCGTCTTCACGTGACGACCGCGAACGCGACCGCCGCCAACGGAATTTCGAACAGGCTGTGCCCTGCAGTTGCCGCGCGACCGACGGCGACTTAAAGCAACGGCGTCCCCTACGCAGTTGC
>JBCBXS010000488.1:0-1853 GCA_039816475.1 Pseudomonadota bacterium
CCGGATACCACCGTCATCCCGGGCAAGTCAGGGCAAGGCCCGAACGCCGACCCGGGACCCACGAAAGAAGCCGCCGCAGGCGACGGAACTTCACCGCCCTGGGTCCCGGCGCTGCGCGCTGACGCGCTACGGCCGGGATGACAGAGGGGGATGGCGAGCCACGAACTTCCTACCACTCACTACTCCCTACTCACCACTCACTCCCCCTCCCCGCCCTTACAAGGATGGCGGCTTGCGTCGGCTCAGGTCACAACTTCGGTGGCTTGATGGGGCGCAGCCCATTCGGACCAAGACCCGTCGTAGACGGCGACGTCGGGGCGGCCGAGGGTGGCGAGTGCGAGCGCGAGGATGGACGCCGTCACGCCGGAACCGCACGTCGTCACGATGGCTTTGCTCATGTCGACACCGGCTGTGGCAAACGCCTCGCGCAGTTCGCCTTCACCACGCAGATACCCGTCCTTCGTCAGCAGCTTGTCGAACGACAGGTTGACCGCACCCGGCATATGCCCGCCGCGCAGCCCTTTGCGCGGCTCGGGATCGGTGCCGGCAAAGCGCCCGGCCGAACGCGCATCAACAACCTGCGCTGCGCCAGTCTTGATTATGCGCTGCATGTCATCGAGATCGCGGATGAGCGATGCGTTGAGCCGCGGCGTGAAATGCACCTCGGGCTTCCTGGCCGTTGGCTCTTCCGTGACCGCGCCGCCCTTTCCGATCCACGCGCTAAGGCCACCGTCGAGCACGGCGACATCCTCGTGTCCCATCGCACGGAGCATCCACCAGACGCGGGCGGCCGACGAGACCCCGATCCGGTCATAGGCGATGACACGGCATCCATCGCCAATGCCGAGCTTCTTCATCTTGGAGGCAAATTTCGCCGGCTGCGGCAGCATATGTGGCAGGTCGCTCGCCTCGTCAGC
Organism: Pseudomonadota bacterium; assembly: GCA_039816475.1. Classification (GTDB taxonomy): domain Bacteria; phylum Pseudomonadota; class Alphaproteobacteria; order Rhizobiales; family Hyphomicrobiaceae; genus JBCBWG01. The sequence goes on from JBCBXS010000488.1 coordinate 918, forward strand.
GATATCGTCAATATCGAAGTACTGCGCGCCGGGGATGTGTTCTGCTTCGAACTCGGCGCGCGCATCTTTGTCGACGGTCGGGAGGTACCACGTGCCGTCGACGACGATCAGGTCCGGCGCCGAGATGTGCTCCTTCAGCCAGTCGGCATCAACGATGTAACGTCCGCGCAGGTTCGGCATCCGGGTGTCCTCTCGTTGGGGCTGTGAGCCATCGCGCCGTCGGCCCTCTCAGACGAGGGCGACACGAACGCGCCGGTTCTGCTTGCCCTTCTTCTCAATCTTCGTGACCTGAAGCCCACCGATCTCGGCTGTCGACGCCACATGCGTGCCGCCACATGGCTGCAGGTCAACGGCACCGTCCTCACCAATGGCGACGAGACGGATGCGGCCGGAGCCACGCGGTGGCTGCACACTCATCGTACGGACGAGATCGGGATTGGCATCAAGTTCGGCATCCGTAATCCAGCGCGATGAAATCAAATGCCCTGCTGAAACGAGTGCGTTGAGACCTTCGGTCAGTTTGTCTTTGTCGAGTGCTGACGGGTCATCGCAGTCGAAGTCGAGGCGGCTTTCCGCAGCGCCGACCTGTCCGCCGGTGACCGGGAACGGGACAAGCGCGCACATCAGGTGCAACGCGGTGTGCATGCGCATGCATCCGAACCGATGATCCCAGTCGAGTCCGATCCGGACGGTGTCGCCCACACCCGGTCGCGGACCTTCCGGGGCGAGTTGGTGCAGGATCGTCTCGCGATCCGGCGCATAAACCGTGTCGGCAATGGCGATCGATGTCCCGTTCGCCGTCATCCAGCCGCGATCACCCGGCTGCCCGCCGGACCGCGCGTAGAAGTGGGTCTGGTCAAGCACGACACCGCCGGTCTCTGTGACGTCGACGACGGTCGCCTGGACGTCGCGCGTGTAGGCGTCCTCAAGAAAGAG
>JBCBXS010000489.1:0-1831 GCA_039816475.1 Pseudomonadota bacterium
GGTTCGCCGCAGCAAGCCGGTAACTCTCGCGCAGATAATCGCGAAGCTCAGCGTCGTCGATGCCCGTCGCGGCAAACCGCTGGATCCACCTAAGCCCGCGCGAGGCCATGTACGGCGCCGGCCGGCAGCCGGGCGTATCGCGCAGGATCTTGTATCCGATCTCGGAGCATTTGAACGTCACGGCGAGCGGCGCGCCTTCGTCCTGCCAGCCGCCTACCGCGAACACCTTTCCGCCGACCTTCCAGACGTCAGCGCCGCCCCATTGCACAACATGACTGGTCGCCGGCAAGGACTTGCAGAATGCGTTGTAAGACTTCGCGTTCATGCGCTTTCGGACGGCGAACCCGAGACCGTCACCTCAACCGCCGCCATACCCTCGGCAAAGCGTCGCCAGCGGGCCTGGTAACTCTCAGTCGCGCGCCGCATCATCTCGCGGTCGTTGTCGCCCACTTCGCGGACAACCTTGCCCGGCGCGCCGAGAACAACAGACTCTGCCGGGATCTGCTTGCCTTCCGGGATAAGCGCGCCGGCACCGATCAGACAGTCTTCGCCGATCACCGCGCCGTTTAATATGATTGCGCCCATGCCGATGAGCGATCGCGCACCGACCTCACAGCCGTGCAGCATGACCTTGTGGCCAACGGTGACCGACGGGCCGACGGTGATGGGAAAGCCGGGGTCGGTGTGCAGGACGCAGCCGTCCTGGATATTCGAGCCCTGACCGATCCGGATGAGTTCATTGTCACCACGGATGACAGTCTGAAACCAGACGCTCGCGTCCGCTTCGATGGCGACATTGCCCATGACGTCGGCGGTTGGCGCGACCCAGCATGCGGGATCAAGCCTGGGCGTCACTGTGTCGAGCGAATAAAGCGTCATCGTCGTCTGTCGGGCCCTCGCAAAGACGTCTCACGCGTCATCAAGATCGACGTCCAGGATCACCATCTGGAGCTGATAGCTGACTTCGCCATCCTCTTCTTCGCGATAGAGGGGTGCGAGAAAGTCGTCGCCGACGAATACCTCCGCCATGTCCGTTTTCTTCGGGTGCATGACCACGCGAAGCGCGTCGGTGCGAAACGTTTTTTGCAGGTAGCGGGTCAGCTCCGGCAGGTCGTCTTTCATCATATCGGATTGAACCGCTTCAGTGTGTCGTTTGATCGGGAGGTTTGGGCTGTAGGCAGCCCGCGTGGCAGCGTCTTAACAGGAGTGCCGCGCACTTCAAAACGCGCGGTGGTGGTCAGATCCCACTGCCAATGTCGCTGAAGGCGTCCGGATCGATCGCGAACAGCTGATCCATCGATCGGGCGGGCTCGGGGCAACCGGCAGGGCCAATCACCTGGGCCGGCACGCCGGCAACCGTGACGTTGGCTGGAACGTCCTTCAGCACAACGCTGCCCGCACCGACCCGCGAGCAATCCCCAATCGAGATATTGCCGAGGACCTTTGCGCCGGCCCCGATCAGCACGTTGTTCCCGACCTTGGGATGGCGATCGCCGGTCTCCTTGCCAGTGCCGCCGAGTGTAACGCCATGCAGCAGCGAAACGTTGTCGCCGACAACCGCGGTCTCGCCGATGACGATCGCGTGGCTGTGGTCGATCATGATGCCCTTACCGATGCGGGCGGCAGGATTGATGTCGACTGAGAAGTTCCGCGACGACTGGCTTTGCAGATAGAGCGCAAAGTCGCGACGTCCGGACTTCAACATCAGATGCGCGAAACGATGCGCCGCGAGCGCGTGAAACCCTTTGAAGTAGAGAAACACGTCGAGGTAACGCTGGCAGGCGGGGTCGCGGTCATAGACGGCTGCGATGTCTGCACGGAACGCGGTCGC
>JBCBXS010000048.1:0-11975 GCA_039816475.1 Pseudomonadota bacterium
CTGCCGTCGAGCTGTCGCAGCAACAACTGCTCAATCCGCTGCTCAAGACGCGCATGGCGCCGGGTTTGCTCAGCCTGCTGCTGCACCACCTGCCCCCGAACCCACTCGAACCGCTCCGTCTCGTCGACGGTCTCCAGGAACGCCTCGAACTCGGCGAATGTCATTTGGCGAAACACTTCAGGGCGTGCCTTCGGAGCCCGCGCCGCCACGCCAAACTGCGCGTGCGCGTCGTAGGCGGCCTGCGCGCCATCAGCGAGCCCTGAGCGCTCCTCAGCCATCGCCCTCTCCGACGAACAGCGCGACGACTTCGGCTTCCGTCATCATCTCAGTCGGCTCGGCAAAGCTGTAGCTCTCGGGCTTGTGGTCAATAAAGATCTGCTTTTCGAACGCGAGGCCGTCGGCGTCGTCGAGCGCGCCGTAGAACGTGCTGCAAAAGCCATGCTCCGGTGAGCGCCAGAAGAGATGCGAGCCGCACTTGCCGCAGAACTCGCGCACGCCCCAATCCGATGACTTGAACGAAACAAGATGCTCAGCGCCGCTGATCTCCGGCGGCGACGACGCCTCAACCGCGAGACCCGGCCCGCCGCCCCAGCGCCGGCACATGCCGCAGTGGCAAGCGTCGAAATGCGCCGACTTCAGTACGATTTCGAAGGTCACTGCACCGCAGAGACAGCGGCCGGAACGTTTGGATGCAGACATCGGCAAACTCCTTCTGGTGTCAGAGGCCGCGACCGCACCCAAATCATTCTAGTTCGTCTTCGGCGGCTCTTCGGCTTTTTCGTCGCCGGGCAGCACGTAATCGGTCCCTTCCCAGGGGCTTTCGAAATCGAAGTCGCGGAATTCCTGCATGAGCTTCACCGGCTCGTAGACGACGCGTTTTTGCTCGTCGTCGTAGCGGACTTCGACGTGGCCGGTGAGGGGGAAGTCCTTCCGCAGCGGGAAGCCGGAGAAGCCGTAGTCCGTCAGCAGCCGCCGCAGGTCGGGGTGGCCCGAGAACAGGATGCCGTACATGTCGTAGGCCTCGCGCTCGTACCAGTTGGCCGTCGGGAAGACCTCGACGACGCTTGGGACGGGCTCGGCCTCTGTCGTCCGCACTTTCACGCGGAGGCGCTGGTTATTGCGTGGCGAAAGCAGGTGATAGACGACGTCGAAGCGCTCATCGCGGCCCGGATAGTCTACCCCGCAGAGATCGATCAGGATCTCGAACCGGGCGCGCTGGTCATCCCGCAGGCTCTTCAGGAGAGGGACGATCTGGTCGCGCTTGGCAATTAGCGTCAGTTCGTCGTGCGCGATGACGGTGTCGAGTAGCGCCTGCTCGAAGCGCGTTGAGAGGACCTCCGCGAGGTCCTCCGTCGAAATGTCAATCGCGGTCGCCATAACTGTTGCCTGTCTGAGGGCGGTTCATTGCGCATGTCTTGCGCGCGTCGGGATCAGCGCTCGATCGTGCCGGTGCGCCTGATCTTCTTCTGCAGCAGCAGAATGCCGTAGACGAGAGCTTCCGCCGTCGGCGGGCAGCCTGGCACGTAGACGTCGACGGGCACGATCCGGTCGCAGCCGCGGACAACGGAATACGAGTAGTGGTAGTAGCCGCCGCCGTTCGCGCAGCTGCCCATCGAGATCACGTAGCGCGGCTCGGGCATCTGGTCGTAGACCTTGCGCAGCGCCGGCGCCATTTTGTTGGTCAGCGTTCCAGCAACGATCATCAGATCGGACTGTCGCGGCGAGGCGCGCGGGGCAACACCGAAACGCTCCAAGTCGTACCGCGGCATCGACGCCTGCATCATCTCGACTGCGCAGCACGCAAGCCCGAACGTCATCCACATGAGCGAGCCGGTGCGCGCCCAGTTGATGATCTCGTCCGTTGACGTGACGAGAAAGCCTTTGTCGGCGAGCTCGTTGTTCACGTCGGTAAAGAAGGTGTCGTAGCCGGGGTCCGTCTTCGGCAAAGGCGCCGCCGCCGCGCTGCCCACGCCACGCGCGGATGCCGGCTCACCAGGCTTATCTTTCAGCGCTACGTCCCAGGCTGGCGTGCCCGGCATAATCAATCCCATTCGAGGGCGCCTTTCTTCCATTCGTAGATGAAGCCGATCGTCAGGACGCCGAGGAAAATCATCATCGACCAGAACCCGAGCGAACCGAGATCGCCGAACGCAATGGCCCACGGGAACAGGAACGCGATCTCTAGATCAAAGATAATGAACAGGATCGCGACCAGGTAGAACCGCACGTCAAATTTCATGCGCGCATCGTCGAAGGCATTGAAGCCGCACTCGTAGGCAGAGACCTTCTCGGGATCGGGGTTACGCACCGCGATCAGGAATGGGGCCGCCATCAGCGCGATGCCGATGAACAGGGAAACCCCGAGAAAGACGATGATCGGCAGGTAATCGCCGGCCAGTTGGCCCATGGGAGCGCCTCGCGAAAACGCGGTTGTTTGGTGTGTCTAGCGGGTAAAGCAGCCGCCGGAGGCTGGCAACCGAACGCGGCTCGACCATCGTCTGAAGCGACGATAAAGCCGCAGGAAGCACAGCGTTCCCGCCCGCTCACTCGCGCGGCCCGAAACATCTGAATGTGTGAGGGGAAATGGCGCGAGTGACGGGACTTGAACCCGCGGCCTCCGGCGTGACAGGCCGGCGCTCTAACCAACTGAGCTACACCCGCAGTTCCGGCGATGCCGGAGTGCGGTGGATACGCATTGGCCTCTGGCGCGTCAAGACGTTTGCGCGGGTCTTGAACGCCTGAAACCGGGCCTCAGCCCCGCGCGCGTTCCGCGAGGCCGACGATCCCCCACGCCCACGCTCTCAAGCGCGCGACACGCTCTTCCAGCGCCGGCAGATACGACCGAAGGCCAAGCGCCGGCTTTTCGACGACATGCCAGGAGGCGGCCGCGATCACCCAGACGATGGCGATGCTGAGCGGGAAGTTGATGTACCAGTGGTGCGTCCACGGCCCGATCTGCGCGATCGCCTGCTGCACGATGAACCCGTAGAGGAAGATACCGTAGCTGTAATCGCCGCTCTTCAGGATCGCGGTGCGCGTTGGATTCGTAACGCCGAGCCAGACCGTCGCATAGGCGACCGGGATGCCAAGCAGCGCTTCCCCGAACGGCAAATAGAGCGCGCCGACGAACAGCGCGACGCTGACGGCAAACAGGCCCGCGTGATGAGGAATGCGGTCGCGGAACTGGTGCAGGCAGACGCCCGCCAGGAAAGAGAGCACGAGCGACCAGCCCGTCACCTGGCCGAGTTCAGTGAGCTTGCGTTCAGGTCCGAGCCAGACCGCGTTTGCGAGTACGAACAGAACCGGCGCCAGGCCGCCGAATAGCAGGAACAGCCGACGGTCCTTGGCAAACCCGAACACGGCGAGCGCAAACAGCGCCAGATAGCACTTGAGCTCCCACGGCACCGTCCAGAGCTGCCCGTTGACGATATTCGGCACCGGGTTGTCGGCAAACATACCCGGGAGGAAATACTGGATCTCGCCGATCATGTTCAGAAAGTAGCGGACGAACAGCGGGTCGGTGAAATACGTGCCGAGCGCGACGGTCGTCAGGAGCGGCCCGATGATCAGGGCCGAGATCGCCACCTCGACGCTGAGCGCCGGTGCGATGCGCAGGACCCGCAGGCAGCAGAAGGTGACGAGCGGCGACCGCGCAAGCGAGCCGGCTACGAGAAAACCGCTGAGCGCAAAGAACGCTGGCAGGATGAACGAGATGACCGGCTTCCAAGGCCCGGCCATGACCGTCTCGGTCCACGGGATCCCGTAGCTGATGCCGAAGCTGTGCCAGAAGACGACGGCGACGGCGAGCCCGATACGGAGGTAGTCGAAGCCCGCCTGCCGGTGACCCGCCCGCTCAAGACACGCCTCCAAACTCACCGCTCGCCCCACACCGGACTCCAGCCAACGCACCACCATGCGTGAGGGTCGCCGATCACGGTGAATTTTTCGGGTTGTAGGTGGCGCGGAGGGCGGGAACGACGCGGCCTCCGCCCCGGTGCTCGGCACGCACATGCCAGCCCGCGATCTCTGCCGGGGGCGCGCGTACCGGCGCCGGCTGTCAGCTCGCGAGCGTGTTGCGTCGGTTGGCTAGGTGGTATGGCGTGCCAACCAAGCCTGCGCCGGTTGGACCATCAAAAATGGTGGGCGGTGAGAGGGTCGAACTCCCGACATCCTCGGTGTAAACGAGGCGCTCTACCACTGAGCTAACCGCCCGCCGGCTCCTGCTTACGCGGAAGTGGTCGACCGCCGCAACCAACCGGGGCCGGATCAGAGATGACAACGGCCCAGCGTCAGGCAACGCCGGGCCGGTTGTTGTTAAACTCTGCGGAGCGATTGTTTGCGACACCCCGAGGCGCGAGATCGCGCTGCGTCAGGGACTCTTGCGAGCCTCGCGCGCAGCACCGGCGCCCGCAACCTCAGCGGCCAGCGGAAGCTGCCTGCTTACTTCTTCTTCGCCTTCGACGCGTTAAGGGCGTCCTTCAGGGTCTTCGACGGCGTGAACTTCGGCACGTTCGACGCCGGGATCTGGATTTTCTCGCCGGACATTGGGTTGCGGCCTTCACGGGCGGCGCGCTTGCTCACCTTGAACTTGCCGAGCGGCGGGAAGCTCACCTCTTCGCCCGACTTCAAAGTCTGCTCGATGTAATTGACGATCGCGTCGAGCGCGACGCTGGCCTTGTCCTTCGTGATCTCGGCTTCGTCGGCCATGGCGTCAATCAGGTCTTTCTTGCTCATCGCGATGCAATCCTCTGTTGGGTTTCGACGAACGCCGCATGCTGTTGGTCTTGGGAAAAGCCCGGAAATACGGGGCCCCGCGGCTGTGGTCGCGGGAGAAACAACGCGTGTCGCGGAAGCCCGTCAAGCCATCGAACAGCCTAAAACGCCCGATTTACGGGGAAATCGAGAGGTTGAACTCCGTTCGTGGCACTGCAGCACCCGTCAGGCGCGACGGGACGTCTGTTCCGCGGGGGCATTCGGGAGCCTCGGCCCACACACTCGGCGAGGATCCGAGGCTTTTCGGGCGGCCGTTGGGTGCCACGATCGAGAGCGCTCCCGACGTCATCGGAAGCGCTCCCGTGGCGGATGTCTCAGCGAAAGAGCCCTACTTCAATGCCTGCCTCAGGAAGGCGACCACCTGCTTTGCGACGTCGCGATGGACGACAGATCGGACGCTTCCAGGCGCGTTCTCGCAGATCGGGTCACCCCCCTCCCTATCGAGCAGCTGCCGCGCACCCTCGCGACATTCGCCGAGGAATGCGTAGTGATCAGCCGGCGCAACGTAGGAGAGCGATCCGCTTGGCAACTTGCGCGCGAGATCGCTGCCCGTTGGACCGGCGTCGACCTCGGGCCACAGATCGGCACCCTTTCCAAGGTTGATGATACGGACGGGCAGGTCCACGGCCGTGAAGCTCTGCGGCTTGAACGCGTAGCCCATAGCCGGATCGACAGCGACAACAGCGCTGATGGAGCCGTCTTGTGCTGGCCGCTCAAAGCCACTGGCATCAATCGCTTCCGGCCGGACACCGCCTTTGGCGAGAAACACACAGTCCCGCGCGCCCTTCATCCGCGCGCAGTAGTCCACGAACGCTTGTTTGTCGGGCACCAACCCGGCCAACTGGAGCACGGACAGGCCGCCGAGCGAGAAGCCCATCGCTGCAATTCGCTCGCGGTCCACATGCATCGCAAAGGCCGGGTCTGCGAGCAGCGCTTCGAGCGCCGTCGAAAGGTCACGGGCGCGTTCCCAAACCTTGATGGACCGCCTTGGCGAACTGTCACCCGACGTGCTGCCGGGATGGTTCACGGCGAGCACCATGAAACCTTCGGCCACCAGTTTGGAGGCAAGCCATGCAAGGCCGTCCATGTTGCCGCCGGAGCCGTGCGACAAGACGATAAGGCTGTGGCGGCCGGGCTTAATGCCCGCCCCCATCGCGACAGGGGCGCCTTTGAAAATGGCACTGTCGCCGACCCTGCTGCGGTAGGTCATCGTCCCCAACGGATACCAGACCGAACCCTGAACAAGGGCAGCCCGATGCGGGGCGCTGATTGCGAGCCGGTCGTATCCCGGCAACTCATTCGCAAACGCATCAGCAGATGCCAGCACCGCCGATGCCGCGACGGCCAGTGACGCCGTCCGCCCTAAGACGTTCTGCATTGTTCAATCTCCTTTTCGGTTTGAACTTTGCAGAGTTTCGCGATCTGACTGCCGGCACGCGTCCTCGATCGCAATCCAGGTCGTGCAAATCGCGTTTTCGTACCTCTCTGTCGGCCTCGCAGGGGAGAAGCCGTGCCCTCACTGCCGATCCCGATCGTCGTCGCGCTGGTCCTGACGTTCCTTTGCATTCGCTTCGCGGTGCGCGGGCGGACATCGACCGTCTTTCTGGCACTCGTTGCAGCGTGTGCGGTGCAAAGCGTCCTTGTGTCTCTCGCGCAATACTATGGCGTCGGCGCCGCACGCGGGTTGCAGGCCGTGACAGCGGCGGTGATCCCACCACTTGCGTACCTCGCGTTCCAGAGCACCGCCCGACGCGACCCGAACGTCGCGAAAGACGCCGTCCACCTCGCCGGGCCCGTCGCCGCGCTTTTGCTGACGATCACGATGCCGGCGGCGCTCGATGTCCTGCTCATCGCGCTTTTCGCCATCTACGGCGGATACATTCTGTATGCCCTACGCGATGGCGCGGATGAGCTGACCCGGGCGCGGCTGGAGGCCAGTGACACAACCCTGCTGATCTGGCGGGCCATCGCCGTTGCCCTCCTCGTGTCAGCGCTCGGTGACCTGATCATTGCAGCCGTGCACGCGACCGGCGAGACCAACGCCACGGCCTGGATCGTGGCGACGATGTCATCGCTGATCCTGCTCGCACTCGGTGCGCTCAGCTTGTCGAGCAGCTTCGAGACGGCCGGCGCCACTCCAAGTCAGCTGAAACCTGAGCCGCCCCCGCCCGACGCGGGTTCGGACCCAGAAGCGACCGCATCGGACGAAGCCCTGATGGCGCGGCTTGATGCGCTGATGCACGACCGACAAATGTTTCGCGATCCGAACCTGACGCTCGGCCAGATCGCGCGCAAAATGCGCCAACCGGTCAAAGCCGTCTCGAACGCAATCAATCGCATCCGGGGCGAAAACGTCTCCCGTTACATCAACGGCCACCGGATTCGTTTCGCCAGAGAGCAACTGCGAGACGGCGCCACGGTAACGGAAGCCATGCTCGCGAGCGGCTTCAACACGAAGTCGAACTTCAATCGTGAGTTCAGCCGCGTTCAAGGGCAAAGCCCGACGGCCTGGCTCGCCACCATCGAAAACAGTGACGGCCGATAAAGAAACAGCGGAGCTTTTCAGCCCCGCTGTCATGCCGTCTCTTAAGGTCTACTGAGGTCCGGCTGGCCCCGTGGCACCGCCCGACTAGTGGGCTGTGACCGTTCCCGATGCAGCGTCATCACCGGTGGCGTTGCCCGCTGCCGTCGGATCCGGCTCGGACCATTCGATCGCCTCCGGCTTCCGCGTCAGCGCGTGGCTCAGCACATCGTCCATGATCGACACGGGCACGATCTCGAGCTTGCTCTTCACCTCGTCCGAAATCTCGGCGAGGTCCTTCACGTTCTCCTCCGGGATCAGCACCGTCTTGATGCCGGCCCGGAGCGCTGCGAGCAGCTTCTCCTTCAGCCCGCCGATCGGAAGCACGCGTCCGCGCAGTGTGATCTCGCCGGTCATCGCCACGTCCTTGCGAACCGCGATGCCCGTCAGGACCGACACGATGGCGGTGACCATCGCAACACCTGCGGACGGGCCATCCTTTGGCGTCGCGCCTTCCGGGACGTGCACGTGGATGTCCTTGGCCTCGAACACCGGCGGCGCGATGCCGAAGTCGATCGAGCGTGACCGGACGTAGGCCGACGCCGCCTGGATCGATTCCTTCATGACGTCGCGCAAGTTGCCGGTCACCGTCATCTTGCCCTTGCCGGGCATCATGACGCCTTCGATCGTAAGGATCTCGCCGCCAACCTCGGTCCAGGCGAGGCCGGTGACGACACCGATCTGGTCTTCCAGCTCGGCTTCACCGAAGCGGTACTTCGGCACGCCGAGATACTCTTCGATATTGTCATCGGTGATCGTGACAGCTTCGACGTCCTTCGACGACAGGATTGTCTTGACCGTCTTGCGCGCGAGCTTTGCGACTTCACGTTCGAGGTTGCGGACGCCGGCTTCGCGCGTGTAACGGCGGACCACCGTCTTCAACGCGTCGTCGTCGACCGTCCACTCGCCGTCTTCGAGGCCATGGGCTTGCTGCTGCGCCGGAATGAGGTGGCGCTTGGCGATCTCGATCTTCTCGTCTTCCGTGTAGCCAGCGAGGCGGATGATCTCCATGCGGTCCAGCAGCGGCGCCGGGATGTTCATCGAGTTCGCCGTCGTCACGAACATCACGTTCGACAGATCGTAATCGACCTCGAGGTAGTGGTCGGCGAACGTCGCGTTCTGTTCCGGATCGAGCACCTCGAGCAACGCCGAGGACGGGTCACCGCGGAAGTCCTGGCCCATCTTGTCGATCTCATCGAGCAGGAAGAGCGGGTTGGTCTTCTTAGTCTTCTTCATCGACTGAATGACCTTGCCAGGCATCGAGCCGATGTAAGTGCGTCGGTGACCGCGGATCTCGGCTTCGTCACGGACACCGCCGAGCGACATGCGCACGAACTCACGGCCGGTCGCGCTGGCGATCGACTTGCCGAGCGATGTCTTGCCGACACCCGGAGGCCCGACGAGGCAGAGGATCGGGCCCTTGAGCTTGTTGGTCCGCGCCTGCACCGCGAGATACTCGAGGATGCGCTCCTTGACCTTCTCGAGGCCGTAATGCTCCGCGTCGAGCACGTCCTGAGCCTCGTTGAGGTCCTTCTTGACCTTGCCACGCACGCCCCAGGGGATCGACAGCAACCAATCGAGATAGTTGCGAACGACGGTGGCTTCCGCCGACATCGGGCTCATCTGGCGCAGCTTCTTCAGCTCGGCCTGAGCCTTTTCCTTGGCTTCCTTGGAGAGCTTGGTGTTCTCGATCTTCTCTTCGAACTCGGCGATATCGTCACGCTCGTCGCCGTCGCCAAGCTCCTTTTGGATCGCCTTCATCTGCTCATTGAGGTAGTACTCGCGCTGCGTTTTCTCCATCTGCCGCTTGACGCGCGAGCGGATCTTCTTCTCGACGTGCAAGACGGAAATCTCGCTTTCCATCAGCCCGTAGACGCGCTCCAGCCGCTCGGTGATCGTGGTGATCTCGAGCAGGTCCTGCTTATCTGAAATCTTGATCGCCAGATGCGATGCGATGGTGTCGGCGAGCTTCGAATAATCTTCGATCTGGCCAATGGTGCCGAGCACTTCAGGCGAGATCTTCTTGTTGAGCTTCACGTAGCTCTCGAACTGCGTGACGGCTGAACGGGCCAGCGCCTCGACCTCGTCGGAGGCACCGATCTCTTCGTCCACCTGCTCGATGGTCGCTTCGAAGTAGGCGTCGTTCTCAGTGTAAGACTGGATGACCGCGCGGGATGTCCCTTCGACGAGGACCTTCACGGTGCCGTCTGGCAGCTTCAGGAGCTGAAGGACTGTCGCGAGCGTGCCCATCTCGTAGATGTCAGCCGTTTCCGGGTCGTCGTCGCCGGCGTTCTTTTGCGCGGCAAGCAGGATGTGCTTGTCGGTGCGCATCACCTCTTCGAGGGCCGCAATCGACTTTTCACGCCCGACGAACAGCGGGACGATCATGTAGGGAAACACGACGATGTCGCGGAGCGGCAGAACTGGATAGGTCCCGTTGACGGCAGGCTGTTGGCTTGTGTCGCTCATGACGTCTTCTCCTTGTGGCACCGACCACGTCCTTAAACGGGTCAGCCCAGGGGCTCAGATGAGTGCGACGGCCCAACGGATGTCAGGTCGTCTGTGCCGGGCACCCGCGCAGAGCGGGTTGGCCTGCCGCGATCTCCTCCCGTTAGAGCAGGAATCGTGGCCGCAGCCCAACACCGGTGTTGCAGTAAACAAACGGTTTCTGGCCGGATGTCCCCAACACCACAGAAAGCGCCGATGAGGGGCCGCTATAATTGACGGTCGGACGGTCCTCGTCGGTGCGACACCAATACGTATGCTCGGCCTGCGGCTATTCCAAGCGGGCTGCCCATTGCAATACGGCAACGTGGGCCGTGATCGCGTGTGGCCGGGCGCCGGGCGGAAAGTGCTACGCGCCAAGTGCTGGTCGCAGAAGTTCTTTCTGACGAGGCTACAGCCGGACCGCCCGAACGGACTTCTGTGTCTGCGAAGCGGGTGAATCGATCACGTCGCGCCCCGTCCGGCATTAAGCGAGCCGAACCGAAGACGCCTCAGAACGGCAATCCTACTGCGCCGCGGGGCCGCCTTACGAAGCCGTGGTGCCCTGCTCTTCCGCGCGCTCGGCGTAAATCTTGAGCGGCCGTGCCCCGCCTTCGACCACCTCGCCGCTGATCACGACTTCTTCGACGCCCTTCAGCCCGGGCAGTTCAAACATCGTGTCGAGCAGAATGCCTTCCATGATCGACCGCAGACCGCGAGCGCCGGTCTTCCGCTCGATAGCCTTGCGGGCAATCGCGCGGAGCGCCTCGATCGGGAACGTCAGCTTGACGTCCTCCATCTCGAAGAGGCGCTGATACTGTTTGACGATTGCGTTCTTCGGCTCGCTCAGGATCTCGACCAGTGCGTCCTCGTCGAGGTCTTCGAGCGTGGCGAGCACCGGCAGTCGGCCAATGAACTCGGGGATCAGGCCAAAGCGCAGCATATCTTCCGGCTCGACGCCGCGGAGGATCTCGCCCATGCGCCGCTCATCGGTATCTTTCACCTTTGCGGCAAAGCCCAGTGACGTGCCCTGCCCGCGGCCCGAGATGATCTTGTCGAGACCGGCAAACGCGCCGCCGCAGATGAACAGGATGTTGGTCGTGTCGACCTGAAGGAACTCTTGCTGCGGATGCTTGCGGCCACCCTGCGGCGGGACGCTCGCAACCGTGCCTTCCATAATCTTGAGAAGCGCTTGCTGCACGCCTTCGCCCGACACATCGCGGGTGATCGACGGGTTGTCGGACTTGCGGCTGATCTTGTCGACTTCGTCGATGTATACGATCCCGCGCTGCGCGCGCTCGACGTTGTAGTCTGCGGCCTGGAGCAGCTTCAGGATGATATTCTCGACGTCCTCGCCGACGTAACCGGCTTCGGTCAGCGTCGTCGCGTCTGCCATCGTGAACGGCACATCGAGGATGCGGGCGAGCGTCTGCGCGAGCAGCGTCTTGCCACAACCCGTAGGCCCGATCAGCAGGATGTTCGACTTCTGAAGCTCAACATCGTTGTTCTTCGTCGCGTGGTTCAGCCGCTTGTAGTGGTTGTGGACGGCAACGGAGAGAACGCGCTTTGCGTGCGCCTGGCCGATCACGTAGCTGTCGAGGACGGTCTTGATCTCATCCGGTGTCGGCACGCCGTCGCGGGATTTGACGAGCGTGTTTTTGTTCTCTTCCCGGATGATGTCCATGCAGAGCTCGACGCATTCATCGCAGATGAACACAGTCGGCCCGGCAATCAGCTTGCGAACCTCATGCTGGCTCTTGCCGCAGAACGAACAGTAAAGGGTGTTCTTTTCCTGGCTCGACATCCGGTGCTTCACCCTTTGCTCATGCAGATGACCGCGAGCGGTCCGTCATCATCGAAACACGGCATTCTACCGCCGTGCATTTATTGCCACGCAAGTCCCGCGCCGCATCGTCTGGCACTCTGTGAGGCTGCGTCTGCGCCCCTCAACAATGAATTAACGCTGGCCCGCTGACCAGCGCCAAAGGCCCGCCACCATGACACTCATGTGACCACTGTTCTCAGCCCGGGACAAGGCAGCGCGGCGACGAAAGCGGGCGGTTGGGGCCAACACTGTTGTGCCGCGGGACCGCGGTTGCCGCACCCACTCAGGCGATACCCGTTAGTTAGGCTCAAA
>JBCBXS010000490.1:0-1807 GCA_039816475.1 Pseudomonadota bacterium
GGGGATGACGGTGGGCGAGGACGTAGGCTGAGAGGCAGCCGCAATCGCTTCCTGTGGTTCCAGAGCATGAGCCGAACGCACTCGCGCGAAAGGCCGGAGCAGGTCGGACTTTACGTGCCAATCGCCGACACGCGGGTTGGACCAATTAAAGGCCAGTGCGCCCGGCACAAGCTGGCGCAGGGCCGGCAACAAAAACTCGACGGTTCGGAGTCAATGTCTGAAGCGGAGTGGCTGCCTCAGCGGCCAACGCGGATCGCGGAGACAGAGGGATTTGAACCGCCCGGCACAAGCTTGCGCAGTGCCGGCAGGAAAGCCTCGAGGGTTCGGGGTCAATGTCTGAAGCGGAGTGGCTGCCCAGCGGCGAGCCGGATGGCGGAGACAGAGGGATTCGAACCCTCGATACGGTTGCCCGTATACCTCCTTAGCAGGGAGGCGCCTTCAGCCACTCGGCCATGTCTCCGAACGCGGATGGGCCGCGCCAAGTCTCTTTGCCTACACGGCTTGCGGGCGGGGCTCAAGCGGCGCGACGCCGGCGCAGCATCGCCGTTGATGCAGTGCGCAACGCGCCCTCCCGCAGTGCACGACCGGCTTGTCCATAACTTCCCAATTCGCGTCGCTTTTCAGGCATGTTCCCGCTTACCGTGGAGCTGGGGCATCTTGGGGACGGACACGGGTTTGGGGGACGCAAATGGGTGGAGTTGCTTCGCGGGTCAGCGCTTTGGCCGAAGCGCTTGGGCTTGACGAGACACCGCCGGACAGGGATCGCCGCGAGCACGCGCCTGCGGATCGGCGAACGGAACCCGCGCAGGACGGCGCTGGCGCTCCAACGGCAGATGCACCGCGCAAAAAGAAAACGCCCGGCAGACGAGTTGGTCCACCGGGCGTCAGTCTCGTCCCGCGCAACGCGGGATCGTAAGTAACTACGCAGCCGTCTGCTGCGGGCGCATGTCGTCCTTCGAGATCCCGGCCACGCGCACCGGTTTCTTCATCGCATCGCGCCGGAACGGCTCGCCGAGCTCCTGGTTCAGCACGCATTCGATGAACGTCGTGACGCCCGCGTTCATCTGCTCGTCGATCGCAACGCGGAGCGCCTCGGTGAGCTGATCCATCGAACGGACCTGCACGCCCTTCAATGCACACGCATCGGCGATCTTGGCGTATTCGACGCCGAGGTTCAGCTCAGTGCCGACGAAGTTATCCTCGAACCAGAGCGTGGTGTTCCGCTTTTCAGCGCCCCACTGATAGTTCCGGAAGATCACCATCGTGATCGGCGGCCAGTCGTTTCGGCCGCACGCCGTCATCTCGTTCATCGAAATGCCGAACGCGCCATCGCCCGCAAAGCCGACGACCGGGACATCGGGGCAGCCGATCTTGGCGCCGAGGATCGCCGGAAACCCGTACCCGCACGGGCCGAACAGGCCCGGCGCGAGATACTTCCGGCCCGCTTCGAACGTTGGGTAGGCGTTGCCGATGGCGCAGTTGTTGCCGATGTCGGAGGAAATGATCGCTTCCTTCGGCAGGGCTGATTGGATTGCACGCCAGGCCATACGGGGGCTCATGCGGTCCGGCTCGCGATTGCGCGCGCGCTCGTTCCAGTTCGTGCCCGGATCATCGTCCTCGTGGTCCATCGACGAGAGCGTCTGCAGCCACGCCGACTTGGTCTGGTGGATCAGCGCTTCCCGCTCGTCGCGGTTGTGCTGACCGGCTGACGGCGCGAGGCGATCAAGGATTTGCTCGGCCACGAGCTTGGCGTCGCCCTGAATGCCCACGGCAACCGGCTTTGTGAGCCCGATGCGATCTGCATTGA
>JBCBXS010000491.1:0-1786 GCA_039816475.1 Pseudomonadota bacterium
GGCGGCCTACGCGCTACTCCGCGGCGTCCATATCCGCGCCGACTTCCTCTACCGCAACTGGTCCCCGAAAACGCAGGCGACCGTCGATGCCCTCCTCTATCTCGCCTTCTATTTCCCGGCCATGCTCTTCTTCTTCTGGAGCGCGACCGAGTACACCGCGAAGGCTTTTGCCATCCGCGACATCCTCGATCCCGAGACGTGGGGCCGGGCCGCGGACTACTCGAACTGGGAACGCGCCAGCGATTCCACCTGGGCCCCGATCCTGGGTCCCGCCCGCCTCGCAATGCCGATCGGCGCATTCCTCCTGCTCCTGCAGGGCATTCCCGAGCTCTTCCGCGCATTCAACGACATGGGCAAAGCGCGCGAGCAGTGGTTCGTCCGCTTCCTGCCCGTCTATCTGATCGGTCTCGCAGTCGTCTTCGTCGGCACCTTCTTCCCGAAGACGCTGCCGCTCGGCGCCGTCTGGTACGATTTCGTCCGCGACGTCGGCCTCACCGGCTTCGATAAGCCGACGGTCGGGCTCTACATGATCGGCGCGATGCTGTTTGCGATCTTCGTCGGCTTCCCGATCTCGTTCACGCTCATCTTCCTGTCGTTCGTCTTTGCCGCCTGGGGCATCTCGCCAAAGCTCGGGTTCTTCCTGCAGACGCTGAAATTCAACGAGACAATGCTGGATGATCAGCTCGTCGCCGTGCCGCTGTTCGTCTTCATGGGGATCCTCATGGAGAAGGCCGGCCTGATGGAGCGGCTGTTCAACTCCATTCAGCTGATGATGTCGCGGACGCAGGGCGCGCTGTTTATTGCCGTGCTGTTCGTCTCGACGATCTTTGCAGCCGCCACCGGCATCGTTGGCGCATCGGTGACGATCCTTGGCATTATGGCCGCGCGGACCATGAACCGGTCCGGCTACGACGTGCGCATGGCCGCCGGTTCGATTACCGCGGGCGGCACGCTTGGCATCCTGATCCCGCCGTCGATCATGCTGGTCGTGATGGGACCGGTGCTCGAAGTGCCTGTGACGGATCTGTTCGCAGCCGCCATCATTCCGGGCATTTTGCTCGCGTCGCTCTACGTGCTCTATGCCATTGTCCGCTGCTGGATCAATCCGAACCTCGGCCCGATCCTGCCACCGGAAGAGCAACCTCAGACATCGCCCTATTACATGCTTGAGATGACGCTCGTCATGCTCGGGCTCGTCACGCTGTTCTATCTGATGTTCACCAACATCGCGGCAGCAGCCCTTTGGCTGGGTGTGATGATCGCCGCTTACTTCGCCAGCCGGGCCATCAAGCCTGGTGGCTTCTACTTCTCCGACCTCTGGTATGAATTCTTCATGGGGCTGGTCCCACCGACCATCCTGATCGCCTTTGCGCTAGGCTCGATCCTGCTCGGATGGGCGACACCGGCGGAAGCCGCCGCCTGCGGGGCATTCGGCGCGATCGTGCTGAGCGCAATGTATCTGAAGCTCACGCCGTCGAGCTTCTACGACTCGCTGATTAAGACGCTCGAGATTACGGTCCTGATCATGTTCCTGGTCGCGGCCTCGAACTTCTTCGGCGCCGTCTTCTCAGCACTCGGGACACCGAAGATGCTGACGGAGGTCCTGCTCGGCATGGACCTCTCGCCGGTCATCGTGCTGATCGCGATCATGGCGCTGATCTTCCTGCTCGGCTGGCCGCTCGAGTGGGTCCCGATCGTGCTCATCATCGTGCCGATCCTGCTGCCGGTCGTGGAGACCATGGGCGAGGCGTTTGGCTTCGGCGATGACCGCGTGCAACTGCTCACC
>JBCBXS010000492.1:0-1771 GCA_039816475.1 Pseudomonadota bacterium
ATCATATGATCCGCTTTAGGTGATCCCGGCGCGGGGCTGCGTTCACGCCGGCGTTTGTTGGGCTGCGGGAACGGATGTCTCCGCAGTCCGCTCCCCGCGGGCGGCCGCGTAAGCATTGAGCAATTGCGCGGCTTCCCGATCCCAGCTGAGCAGTGCTGTGGCGCGCGCCCGGCCAATATCGGCAAGCTCTGAGCGGAGCTCCGGCCGGTCGATCAACCGACCGATCTCAGTCGCAAGCGACAGTGGACAGTTATCCGTCGCATAAAGCGCCGCGTCCGCCGCTGTCCGCCGTCCCTCGATCAGATCGTACTGCACGAAGGGGATGCCGAGCGTCATGTACTCGAACAGCTTGTTCATCGAAATCTTGTCGTTGTAGCCGTTCTTCGGATCGGGGATGACGCCGACATCGAATGACGACAGCGCTTCCAGCAGCGGCTGGCCCGATAAGAAGCCCGTGAACGTCATGGCCTCGGTGAGACCGAGGTCCCGCGTCATCGCCTCGAGCTTCGCCTGTTCGGTGCCCGTCCCAACGATGACGCAATGCACGTCGTCCCGCTTCTCCACATTGACCAGACGGTCCATCGCCGAGACCAGCAGATCGACGCCGTCTTGCGCACCCATGATGCCGACATAGCCGACGATGTGTTTCGCGCGTGACCGCAAGACCGGGTCCGGCTCGGTGCGCACGAACTTGTCGAGGTTCGGCACTGAGTGGACGATGAACACCCGATCCGGTTCCATGCCGCCGCGTTCGATCGCGATGTCGCGAAACGTTGCGTTCGTTGCGATCGAGGCATCAGCCATCGCAAACGTCATGCGCTCGAACATCTTCAGCAGCTTATGAAACGCACCGCGCTTGCCGAACTTCGCCTCGAACAACTCCGGGTTGATGTCATGGTGGTCGAAGATGAAGGGCTTGCCGAACAGGTATTTCCAGAACGCCGCCACGATGAAGATGAGGTCCGGCGGGTTGCAGGCCTGCACAGTGTCGAAGCCGACCTTCATGGCAACGCGGATCGAGAGCACGAACTCCCAGAACAGCGCCGCGGAGTATTCGACCGCGTAGCCAAGCGCCCCATCCGCCTCAAGCGGCATCGGATGGCGGAAGATATGGATGCCGTCGAGGCACTCGTAGCTCGCGCGGTACGGCCCCCCTTTCGGGCAGATGACCGAGACCGTATGGCCTGCATCGCGCAGCGCGGTTGCTTCCTGCCAGACCCGACGATCGAGCGGCAGAGTAAGATTTTCGACAATGATCAGAGTGCGCGGCGCCTTGCTCACGAGCGTACCTGTCCCTCACCGCGCGGTGTCCGACGCCACGCGATCCTGTTCCCCTAGGCCGCGATCATGCGTTGCTTTCGTAAATCCGCCGCTCGCCCGGCTCTTTCAATTGTTGGCATCGCCCGTCGCAATTCGGGACATGCGGCAAGGAAATCCGACCGCGAGACTTGGCGCGAGAATTGCGCCCTCGCCGCCGAGGCCCACTTTGCCGGGTCCGGAAAGGTTAAGCGGATGTTCAAGTTTCTTAAGCGTCGCCCGTGGCCGCCGGCGATTGACACACAAAGCCTGCGCGAGACGCTCAGCTACATGCACGACGACCTGCGCCGCGTGCCGGAGCTGATGCCTGCCGCCGAGGCGATCCAGGTCGCGATCGATGAACTGATGAAGGCGGAGCTGGAATCAGGTCGTGCACCGACCTACGAGCCGGTTGAGCGGCAGGTCCGCACGTTCTCGCAACCGATGTCGCCGGGCGCGCGCCGCTGACGCGGAC
>JBCBXS010000493.1:0-1757 GCA_039816475.1 Pseudomonadota bacterium
CCGAAGTGCGAAATCCGGTCCCATTTCGCGAGATCGCGCGAATGCAGGCGTGCGGCCTTCTCGAGCGCGTTATCGAGCTTCAGCGCGCGAAGGCCCTTCTGCTTACGATAGGCATTGATGACCTTGAGCGCCTGCTTGCGATCGAGCGCCGTTCCGGCTGAGGGCCGGGCAAGCGATCTGCGTGCGGCGGGCGGACGGGTTTGCGGCCCCGTTAAACCAAGGCTTGCAACGCGTGTGCGATCCCCCGAAGGCGCTGGCGCCTGCGTTGAAGCATCCGGCGTGCGCGCCGGGAAACCACCGCTGAAAAGAGACGCTTTCGGTTCGGGCTCGGCGGCTTGATCGTTGAACCCCATCGAGAGGTTCTGCGAGCCCATGCTGCAGCCGGCCAACGCCACCACGGCCACACAAACGCCCAACGCTCGGATCATCGGCCCCGTCTCCAACACACAAACACCACAGGCCGCACCTTAACGCGGAGACCGTTAACTCCGCGTTAACACTAACGTCCGGCAAAGGCGCATGCGCGCTCCACCGGCCCCCTTCACGGCGAGCTTCCAACACGCGCAACAAGCGTGACGTGAGTGGGGCGACCGTCCGGCGAATTCGCGATTGCATTTTCAAACGCGGGCGAGGAATGGCGCGGGCGAGCACGGCTGTTGTCAGGCCGCATCGGGGCCCGGAGATCGTCCTGCGGGTTGTATGGCCTGTTAGACAGGCCCGCCCCAGCCTTTGCATGGTCAGCCGATCACAAGTGATTCGCGGCTGCGCCACCTGCCACCGCGATCGCCAACCGGCCTTAGCGTTTTCCGTCTGCGTTGCCGTCCGGCCCCGAACCGCCGCGCGCGGAGTTCGTTATGCTGGCTGCCGAAGCCGAGCACAGCACGGATCCCTGGGTCGCCGTCCTCTCGGACGTCGCCCTCTGCCGTACTGCGCCCGCCGGCGGTGCGACGCGGGCCGAGATCGCACGCGATCTCACGCCGCTTGTCTCGCACCGGTTGTCACCGTCGGAATTTCGAACGGCTCTGGACGACACGCTGGCCGCGTTGATCGGCCGGCATGCGATCACAGAAGCGCGTGGGCGCTGTCACCTGACGGACCTTGGTACGTCGTGGCTGTCGGACTGGCTGAATTGCAAGGGCCTGCCGAAGGACTGGGCGGATATCCGCGATGTGTTTCTGACGGCGCGTGCACTCGGCCAGCACGACATGCCGCTGACGCGGCGCAAGCTGCTGGCAAAGCCCGATGGCCTGCGCATGGCGATCCTGCAGAACGCGTATGGCATCAAGCTGCGCCAGACGCCGAGCCTTGCGCGGATGCGCGCCGCGCTTGCCGGCATCGCGTTGAAGCGGGCGTTCGGTAACAAGCTCGCGCCGGGCTTCTCGACCGACGGCGGCGTTGACGCGAACTCCAGCCGTTTGCTTGCGGGTGAGTTGGCGCGAAAGCCGCGCGACTTCGAGACCGACGGCAAGTTGATCGCAGCGCTTGCCGCCGAAGCGGTCCACGCCGCGCAGGCCGATGTCGGCACGCTGCGCCTGACCATCTTGCGCGCCTACTTTTCACGCGCGGCGGGACCGACCGCGTCCGAGCAGCCCGTCACCGCGCCGCCGCGGATGGCCGCCCGAACGGCAAAGCCGCCGGCCGATGGTAAGGCGCCACAAGCAAACGCCACAGCGAACCTTGCCAAGGCAACAACGACCGGCCGGCCGGACCTCGAAGCGTTCTCAACGGCCGTTCTGGCAGCCGGCGAGGCCCGCGCG
>JBCBXS010000494.1:0-1730 GCA_039816475.1 Pseudomonadota bacterium
GGAGTTCAGACGTGTGCTAGTCCGATCTGCGCGGGCCGAAGCCTCCCGCGATGCCTACCAGGCGGTGCTGTCAGCGAACGGCTACGGCGAGATCACCACTGAGATCGAGCCGGCCGGGACGTTCTACTACGCTGAGGACGACCACCAGCAGTACCTTGCAAAGGTCCCGAACGGATACTGCGGGCTTGGCGGCACCGGGCTCAGCTGTCCGATGCCGACGGGTGTTGCCGCCGAGTAGGTCGCGCGTCTGATTGATCCGCGCCTTACCGGGCAGCCAACACGTTCTGGCATGCGTTCGGCAGATCGTTGAGCGTCAACAGGCGGCGTGGCTTCGGCTTCACGCGAGGCCGCGCGATCTTCGGCCGCTTCGGCTTCGGCCGCGGCTTCAAGCGCGCCTCAAGACGCTTGTACCAATCGTCCAGCTCCTTGCCGCAGCCGTCGACAACAGGCGTTGGTTTCTGCGGCCGGCAGTTCGGGCTCGAGGCCGGACACTTCATGCGGATATGGAAGTGGTAGTTATGCCCCCGAACCGGTCGGACTTTCGACAGCCATGATCGATCGGCGTCGGCGGGCGTTGCCTCGCACAGCGCCTTCTTGATCGCCGGATGCACGAGAATGCGCTCGACACTGTTGTAGCTGGCCGCTCGCTTGACGAGACGCACATGAGCGTCGGTCCAGACGCGATCGTTCACCGAGAGATGGTTCTTGGTCAGCATGAAGGTCGCTGACAGGCGCTCGCGTTCCTTGTAGGTGAGCCGCCGGTTCGGCATCGGCGTGAACCAGATGTCAGCATCGAGACCGATTTGGTGGCTGGCATGGCTCGGCCACATGGGCCCGCCCCGCGGCATCGCGATATCGCCGACCAGAAGACCGTTCCAATCGTCCTTCGCGCGCGCGTCCGCCGCCAGTCGCTTGACCAGCGCGATCATTGCCGGGTGCCCCCAGTTGCGATTGCGCGAGAGCCGCATCGCCTGCCAGGCCGGTCCGTTGATCGGCAGGCGCTCGCCGCCGGCAAGGCAGCCGCGGTTATAACGGCCGATGGCGGAGGGTCGCGTGTTGGCGGCGAACCGCGCCTTCTTGAACAACGACCGCGCGGGCACGGAATTAAGGATCGTCTTGGCATCCACGCGAGAGAGGCCGTCCGGCTTCGGCTGTGGAAGTGGCGGTGTGGATGCCTGCACCGCGCTCGCGGCGAACCCCGTCACGATGCCGGTCGCCAGAACAAGCCGAGAATAGGCGCGCAGGCCCATCGGGGGCATCGGCATGCTCGTTAATACGCGAAGCAACTTCACGAAAGGACCTCCTCGCCGCGTCGGTCGTCGTGGACATAAGTGTTGTCGCACACCTGCCGAATTTCCACCGGCGCTGCAAAGTGCCAGCGCGCACGGATCGCAGTCGTTCCGCGCAGTGTGTCCATATCGCGCAGGTTGTGCTCCGCGCGATCTAAACGATGCGATTGTGGTATTGCAGCGACGCGTCCGAACGGCAGTGGCCGCCCGGGTCTCAGCTACTTTCCGGCCAGCTTCCGGAACGGCAGTGCGAGGCTCCAGAGCAGGCCGGACGGCTCGCCTTCGCGGTAGTCCTTAAGACCGATCCGCATGCCCTGATGACCGCCTTCGGGCTGATCGGTGTACGTGCCAAAGACGCGGTCCCAAACCGAGAGGCTGAAGCCGAAGTTGGTGTCGTGCTCGCGACGCTCTGTCGAGTGGTGCACGCGGTGCATGTCGGGC
>JBCBXS010000495.1:0-1729 GCA_039816475.1 Pseudomonadota bacterium
ACGACAACGCAGATGTCGCCGTTGATGCTCAGATTTCAGGCGCGCGGTCTCTTTCGCGCTTGCGAAGGGATTAGCGGAGAAGAAAGCCGCCGCGAATCGGCTGCAGCGTCATACCGCGAGTGAGCAGGGCATCTCGGAAGCTTTGGGTCGTGCCGGAATAAGCAACCGTCACGTCCGCTTCGGATGTCGAGAGACCGTTGACGTCGACCCGTCGGACGCCAGGCGTCGCCTCCAGAACTTGGCGCATCTGCTGCCAGCGTCGCATCGACTGGAACTGCGCGATCATTCGGACGGGCCCCGAAATCGCCTGCGCGTCGGGGCGCGTCACGGCGGCTGGCCGCGCGACGGCATTGGCCTCGCCAGCCGCGCCGGAGCGGACAAACTTCCAGCGGCCTTCAATCACGCCGAGCGCGACAACGGCTGCAAGCTCCATCCCGTAGGCGAGATCGTTCGCCTCGAACCGGAAACGGCGCTTCAGCTTGAGCCCGCCGACCGCATCGGTCCCGGCGAGATCAAGCGTCAACTTCTTCGTCGACAGGTCAGGCTGGAGGACCGCGAGGACCACCCGCGGCATTCCGTATTCACCCGCGAGGATACGATCAGCGCCGCCGCGACCTTCAAGCGCCATCCGGACCGTGTCGCCGTGCACTTGCCGGATCAGCGGGCGCGCGCGGACCGGCGTCAGCGCGTTGGTAAGGTCCTGGCCTTCCCAGGCCTCCTGCCAGAGCTTCTGCCCGGCAGCCGTTTCATATCCACGCGGGACCTTGCCCTGCACCATGTCGGGCGCGCGATAGACGAGCACAACGGTCGTCTCCGGCGCCTGCTCCTCAATATACGGGACGCCGGCTTCGCGGAGGATGCGGCGCACACTTTCGGGGCTGAACGAGAAATCGAGTTCGGCTTCGTAATCGGTGCGCGAGTTCCGCTCCGAGCGGACCTGCACGCCGGTGATCACGTCATCGCCCTTTGGCAACTGAAGCTGGGCGAGACGCGCATAGAGCGTGACCGGGACGAGGCGCTTGAGCAGTGACCGGAGCGCTGCGTCCTGCCCGTCGGACACGGCGCGGCGCTTGGCCGCCACCGCGTTCTTCGCCGACGCCTGAACCGGATACCGCGCGACGGTGAATACCTTCGTGTCCTGCGCAACGGCCGCGCCGGACATCGCCACGGCTGACGCGGTGGCGAGTAGCGCAACCAGCCCGGCGCAAGCGGCAAGCCCACAGCTTTTCGAGATCATCTGCATGGAGCGGTCGCCTCAATGCCCTCAAATTGCGCTCGTGCGCGCAACTCTGCTAACTGCAGCAACGGCTGACCAATGGGGCAACAGTTGGTTTCGAGCAAGGACCGCACAGTGCGCTTCGGGGACAACACTCCGATCACATACCGCGACGCTGGCGTGGATATCGATGCGGGCAATGCGCTGGTCAAAGCCATTGGCCCGCTCGCGAAATCGACGATGCGGCCAGGTGCCGATGCGGCGCTCGGCGGCTTCGGAGGACTGTTCGACCTGAAGGCGGCCGGCTTCACTGACCCGATCCTGGTTGCTGCAAACGATGGCGTCGGCACAAAACTGCGGATCGCGATTGAGACAGGACGGCACACAACGATCGGGATCGATCTTGTCGCCATGTGCGTCAACGATCTGGTGGTGCAGGGCGCCGAGCCACTGTTCTTTCTCGATTACTTCGCAACGGGCCGCCTCGAAACGGGTGTCGCAGAAGCCGTCATC
>JBCBXS010000496.1:0-1688 GCA_039816475.1 Pseudomonadota bacterium
CCGCCTGCCCAACCAACTTTCCGGCGGCCAACAGCAGCGCGTTGCACTGGCCCGGGCGCTCATCACCGAGCCGACGGTTCTGCTCCTCGACGAACCGTTATCCGCGCTCGACCCGTTCCTGCGGCTGAAAATGCGCGTTGAACTCAAGCGCCTTCAACGCGAGCTCGGCATCCTCTTCATCCACGTGACGCACTTGCAGGACGAGGCGATGGCACTTGCCGACGAGATCATTGTCATGAACGAGGGCCTGATCGAGCAGGCAGCCCCACCGCGCACGGTCTTTAACACCCCGGCCTCCGAGTTCGTCGCCCGCTTCATCGGCGACCATAACGTGATCGCCAATGGCGGAGACAAGTTTGCCGTCCGCTCCGACCGCATCCGCATTCTTGGACACGACGCGGACGACGCGCCCGACACGCGATTGTCCGGCGTCATCCGTGATGTCTCGTTCCTCGGCACGTCAGTTGTCCTCACCGTTGTCGGACCGCACGAGAGCGAACTCGCGGTCACGCTTCCGGACGCAATGTTTTTCGCCCGTCCTGTCGAAGTCGGCGATGCCGTCGAACTCGGCTGGGGCGCGAGCGACGCCCATCGGCTCGCTGCATGACCCGCCACGGGCCGTGCAGCCAGACGCATCAGTTTTGTAGCGAAGGAGACGTCCCCCATGAGTAAGCAACAGAAACCCGATCGGCTGAGCCGCCGCACAGTGCTTAAGGGCACTGCGGCCGCCGCCGCAGTTACCGCCGGCAGCGGCGCGATCACCGGCTTCCCGACGGTCTGGGCCCAAAACATCAAGAACGTGACGCTGCGCCAATTCGGCACCGGCGTCTCGAACCTCAATGAGGTCGCCAAGAAGGTCAAAGAGGACCTCGGCTTCACGCTCGAGATGACCGCACTCGATTCAGACAGCGTGACCCAGCGCGCGGCGACACAGCCGAAGAGCTTCGACATCGCCGATATCGAATACTGGATCTGCAAGAAGGTCTGGGGTGCCGGCAACCTGCAGCCGATGGATACGTCGAAGATCAAGAACTACGACAAGATCGTCGGCATCTTCAAAAGCGGGAAGCTGACACCTGAATCAACGATTGCGCAGGGCACAGCGCCACATTCGGTGGGCTTCGTCGACGGCCCTGACGGCAAGACGTTCGCCGACAAAGAGACCGGCTGGATGACGCTCATCCCGACGATCTACAATGCCGACACGCTCGGGATCCGTCCCGACCTCATCAAGCGCCCGATCGAGAGCTGGAGCGAGCTTCTCAATCCCGAGTTCAAGGGCAAGGCGTCGATCCTCGACATCTCATCGATTGGCATCATGGATGCGGCCATGGTCTGCGAGGCCATGGGCGAGGTGAAGTACGGCGACAAAGGCAACATGACCAAGGAGGAGATCGACAAGACAATGGCGGTCCTCACCGAGGCCAAAAAGAACGGGCAGTTCCGCGCGTTCTGGAAGTCGTTCGACGAGAGCGTCAACCTGATGTCGTCGGGCGAAGTCGTCATTCAATCGATGTGGTCGCCGGCGATCACCGCGGTGCGCTCTAAGGGCATCCCCTGCGTGTACCAGCCGCTAAAAGAAGGCTACCGGTCGTGGGGCGGAGGTCTTGGCTTGTCGCGCGGCCTGTCCGGCATCGAACTCGACGCCGCCTACGAGTACATCAACTGGTATCTGTCCGGCTGGGTCG
>JBCBXS010000497.1:0-1424 GCA_039816475.1 Pseudomonadota bacterium
GACCTCCATCAGCGTTGTCGGGCAGACATCGGGGCAGTGCGTGAAGCCGAAGAAGACGAGATACGGTTTTCCCTTGAGCTGCTCCGTCGAAAACGGTTTTCCGGTCTGGTCGGTGAGTTGAAAGGGTCCGCCGATGTTGGGCTTCGCGATTTGCGACAGCGGCGAGTCATCGAGGCGGATCACGCCGGAGTAGAGCAGACCCGCGCCGAAGGATGCCACCAACAGAAGGCCGGCTGCGACGATCACAAGTCGGTTCATCTGAGTGTGTCCTCTGGCTTGGCGGCCGGGTTTAGGAGTTTGGCGCAACCCGCGTGCCGAGCGGGGCGACGTTGAGGGTAACAGGGAGTTCGGTCCCGGCGGCCGTCTTCAGCACGATGGCGACGGTGTCGCCCGCCTTCGGCGGCCGCGTGAGCCCCATGAACATAAGATGCTTGCCGCCAGGTTTCAGGAGAACGGTTTCTCCAGCGGGCACCTTCAGTCCGGCTTCCAGCTTCCGCATCCTCATGACGCCGTTGTCCATCGACATCGTGTGGAGTTCGTTGCGCGTCGCGATGGGCGACGTCAGATCGACCAGCGTGATGTCGCGGTCAGTCCCGTTGCGCACTGTCATGTAGCCCGCTGCGACTTTGGCGCCGTTCGGAGGTGCCGGCATCCACGCTTTCTCGACCGTGATCCCGGCGTCACCGGCAGCGGCGGACGCCATCAGCACGAATGTGGCAAGGACGGTCGCGAGGCCTCGGGCAACGGCAGTGATGAAGGGTGACATTCGGTTCCAAACCGGGTGCGTGTAGATGCGGCTTGCGAGCATGTGTCATGCGCGGCGATGCGTGGCCACCGAGGCGCGTGGTCGCGCAGCGAAAGTCGCCCGTGACCGAAGATTTGATCTGCGCGCGCCTCAAGCGACCGCTGCGAGACCTTCCGCATCGAGCATGCCCGCCACGTAATCCCCGATGGCGAGGGACGACGTGAGCCCGGGGCTTTCGATCCCGTGCAGCAGCACCAACTGCTCAATGCCGTGGTCTGCCGCACCGTGGATCATGAAGTCCGATGCAGGTTCGCCTTCACGGTAGAGCTTCGGCCGGATGCCGGTGTAGTCCGAGTGCAGACGGCTTTCATCGAGGTCCGGATAGTAAAGCCGGATCGCGTCGAGAAACTGCCCAAGCTTGCCCTCCTCGAACGCGTAATCGATCTCGTCAATCCACTGCAGCGAGGGGCCGAACTTGCAGCGGCCGGCGAGATCGACCGTTGCGTGGAGCCCAAGCCAGGCGCCGCTCGGCATCGGGTAGATATGCCGTGTGAACGGCGACGGGCCGGCGAGCGCGTAATACTGCCCCTTCGCGTAGTACGTCGTCGGCGGAGTGTAGTCGCCGGGGAATGTAAGGGTGGTCGAGAGATCTGTCGCGCCGAGTCCAGGGGCGAGGATG
>JBCBXS010000497.1:1434-1686 GCA_039816475.1 Pseudomonadota bacterium
CGCACACGTGACGATCTCGCCGCCGAAGGCCACCACAAAGCCGCGCCCGTTCTCGGACCTCTGGGCGCGCTCGACCGGTGTCGAAAGAACAACCTGGCCGCCCCGCGATGCGATGTGCCCTTCAAGCGCGACCATCAGGCCGTGACTGTCGACGATACCGGTGGACGGAGACCGAAGCGCGCCGGTGCACCGGACGGCCGGCTCTAACGCTTCTGCTTCGCTCGGGGTCAGCGGTTCAAGATCGGTGACGCC
>JBCBXS010000498.1:0-1669 GCA_039816475.1 Pseudomonadota bacterium
GTCGAGTTCCTTGGCCGACGAGATACCGAGCTTCTTCGGCACCATGAAGCCCTGGCCGTCGTAGTAGCTGACGCCTGCGAAGTTCAGGCCGAGCGACGTGTCACGGGTGAGCGTCCATGTCGTGTTGCGCGAGAGCATGTCGATCTCGCCCGACTGCAGTGCCGTGAAGCGCTGCTGTGCCGTCAGCGGGACGTACTTGACCTTCTCGGCATCGCCGAGGATCGCGGCGGCCACGGCCTTACAGACATCAACGTCGAGACCGGTGTACTTGCCCTGGCTGTCCGGCAGAGCAAAGCCGCCGAGGCCGGTGTTCACACCGCAAACAAGTTCGCCGCGCTTCTTGATCGCGTCGAGCGCTTCGCCTGCGAAGGCTGCCGACGCGGTCCCTGCGACGGCAACAGCCGCTGCAAGCGCGAGTTTCAGTGTCGATTTCATTGGTGTCGATACTCCCTATTTTTCGACATCTGGAGCCACCTACTCGAACAGCACGCGAAGCGCAAAAGCTCGCGCGCCGGCCAAGATCAGTGGTTGAGGATCTGGCTCAGGAACAACTTCGTGCGATCTGACTTCGGCGCCGAGAAGAACGACTGCGGCTCGGCCATTTCGACGATTTCGCCCTGGTCCATGAAGATGACGCGGTCGGCCACGGCGCGGGCAAAGCCCATCTCGTGAGTGACGCACAGCATCGTCATGCCGCTTTCAGCCAATTCGATCATCGTATCAAGCACTTCCTTGACCATTTCAGGGTCAAGCGCCGAAGTCGGCTCGTCGAAGAGCATGATACGCGGCTGCATGCAAAGGGCCCGCGCGATTGCGACGCGCTGCTGCTGCCCGCCGGACAACTGCCCCGGATACTTGTTAGCCTGTTCCGGAATTTTGACGCGCTCGAGGAAGCCCATCGCGATCTTTTCGGCCTCGGCGCGGGGCATCTTACGGACCCACTGCGGCGCGAGGCAGAGATTGTCGAGCACAGTGAGGTGCGGAAACAGATTAAAGCTCTGGAACACCATCCCGACGTCGGAGCGGATTTTGTCGATGTTGCGGACGTCGCTCGTCAACTCGACGTTGTCGACGACGATGTCACCTTGCTGGTGTTCTTCCAGCCGGTTGATGCACCGGATGAGCGTCGACTTGCCGGAACCGGACGGTCCGCAGATGACGATCTTCTCACCCGTTGCGACATCGAGATCGATGTCCCGAAGCACGTGAAAGTCGCCGTACCACTTGTTAACGCCGACCATCCGGATCGCGGACGAGGTCGCGGCGCTTGAATGCGGCATCGCCGTCGCCAGTTCGGCCATTCAAAACCCTTCAGTGTTCTCAACGACTTGAGCGTGCTGCCGACGCATCCTGTCGGCTGCCGGACTATGCATGAGCATATACGGCTGCGCAATCCGAAGTCATGCTTCAACGTTGGGCACTCGTGCGAGCAAATGAGCCGCAATCGCGCCACAATCCGTGTGCGGCTCTTCGATTGTTCCCAGCAAGCGGACCGAGCCCTGATCGGCCAGGCCCGAGAATCAGCTACCCGACACGTGTGTTCGGCGCTCACCGCCGGGCGCGAGCGCGCACGTAACGATGGAACCGCCAGGATGGCCGACGCCCCACGGAGCCGAGCAGAACCGCAGTCGTTCGGGCGCTATCTTCTGCCGTTGGCCGGCGGTGTGCT
>JBCBXS010000499.1:0-1659 GCA_039816475.1 Pseudomonadota bacterium
GGTGGATATCGGAGAACTTTGAGAGGATCTGGTAGACCGGCCCCTGCTCAGCGGAGCGCATCCGTGGGATCAGGCCGTCGATGCGATTCATCGGCCGGCCGATCGAGACGAGCAGCAGGCAGAGATCCACGAAGAGCGCGATCGCCAACGGTACGAAGTCGCGTTTGCTGAGCCCGCCCTGGCTCGCTGAGACCGCAGCTGGTGTCCGCCCGTTGTTTTCTGCCTCGCGGACTGCGCGCTTCTGCAGCTCGCGCAACTCATCAGCCGACGGCGGCAGCTTGAACGCGATGGCGCCGGCCATCGTCGCCGTCAACCGCCGAAACGCTTCAATGACAGCCTCCGAGCCTTCAACGGTCGCGATCTCCGGCTTGCCGAGCGTCGGGAGTTGATCGATGGCGAGGACGACGCCGCGAAGCGCCGTTTGCAACTGCGGATCAGGGCACGAGAACGTGCGGTTGCCGCGTCCGCTCGGAAAGATCGTCTGGCTCGAGCGCGCATCGAGATCGGAGCGGATCTGGCGGAGCTGCGGATCGGTGCGGAAAGCGTTGAAGCCGGCCGCGGTCAGTTCAAGCTTGCGCGAGAGATCGCGGAGAAACGCGTTCCGCGTGCCGGTCGCCGCATCGATCGTCGATGGATCGCGGGTCGAGAGCTTCTTGAGGTGCCCGTCGAGGGATTTGAGTTCGCCTTTAACCGACTGTGCGCGGCCCTGGACGAAGTTGCTCGCATAACCGAAGCGGGCGGCATCATCGTCGCGGAGCTTCCGACGTGGGCCATCGCCCGGGCGGGAGTTCGGGCACGATGTGCCGCGCTCTCGTTCTTCGATGGCTTTCGCGGAGGACACCGCCGTCAGTTCGGCAAGCGTCGTTTGTAACTGGTCGAGCCGTGCAGCCGCGGCCGTCAATGAGCCCTGCACCTGGGTGACGGCGCTCTCAGCTGACCGCGTCGCCTCCGATCGGCTTT
Organism: Pseudomonadota bacterium; assembly: GCA_039816475.1. Classification (GTDB taxonomy): domain Bacteria; phylum Pseudomonadota; class Alphaproteobacteria; order Rhizobiales; family Hyphomicrobiaceae; genus JBCBWG01. The sequence goes on from JBCBXS010000499.1 coordinate 961, forward strand.
CGAGCACCTTCCAGTAGAAGCCGAAGCCGAAGCCGACCGAGATCGTCGTCAGGAACGCGTAGCCGAGGAGATAGGCCGCCTTGGTCGCGAACGGCAGCGGGGCGAACAACTGGTCGAGCAGCCAGATGATCATTGTCATCAGCATCGCGACCGAAAAGCCGATGACGACCTTCGTGCCGAGTGAAAGCGAACCCATGTTCGCCTGAATGAGCTCAAGCATGCCGATGTAGGTTGCAACCCACGACAACGTCCCGAGCCCGAAGATCAGGACGACCTTCTTCCAGTCGCGCTTCGGCTTGGGCGGCTCGCGCCACTCGTCGTCGCGATAGCCACTGAGGTCGTCGAGCGTCGCCGCCTTCAACGCCTCGATCTCGTCGGATGTCCGCCGCACGCCCATCTCGCTGCCCTGATCCCGCTCGCGGCGCCGTTGTCAGGCCGGTGCCACTCTCTGTGATCGTCTGGCTAGGCAGCGCTTATGTCGCCAGTGGGCCGGGCTCGGGCCTGCGGTTAGGCCGTCCTGCGGCCAAAGCGTGACGCATCTGCATCAGTCAATACTATAGAGATTCAGTCGCGGCGGCGCGCTTCGAGCTGCTTGAAGAACGAGTCGACCGAGAACGGCTTGACCGTGTTGCGCGCGCGTTTACGTCGGCGCGCCGCTGCAAGGCGCTTGCGCGATGCAGGCCGCGCTTTGCGTTTGAC
>JBCBXS010000049.1:0-11913 GCA_039816475.1 Pseudomonadota bacterium
TTGCAGCGTTCGGTGTCCGTTGTGGCGACCACGGGCGCATTACCGATCCGGGCCGCTACGTAAAGGACCTTGCGACAAGCTTCGAAGCGGGTGGCGGCACGGTGCTGCGCGCCAGTGTTCAGGACGTCCTTCGCGACGAGAGCGGTGTGACTGGTATCGTGACGGACGTGGGCCAAGTGCACTGCGACCGCCTCGTCGTCACGGCTGGCGTCTGGTCGAAGGGGCTCGCCAGCAAGCTCGGCATCAAGACGCCGCTCGAGACAGAGCGCGGCTATCACATCGAACTCTACGACCCCAGCCTCACGCCGCGCGCGCCAACAATGATCGCGAGCGGCAAGTTCGTCCTGACACCGATGGAAGGCCGCCTCCGCGTTGCCGGCCTCGTCGAGTTCGGCGGGCTTGAAGCGCCGCCAAACGCGGCCCGAAGCGATATGTTGCTGCGAGCGGTCCGCCGCGCGTTCCCAACGCTAACGTTCGGAGAAACCAAGACCTGGATGGGCCATCGGCCCGCGCCACCGGACTCAATTCCCTATCTTGGCGCTGTTTCGTCTGTGTCCGGCGCTTTTGTCGGCTACGGACATCATCACGTCGGTCTGACGTCCGGCCCCCGAACCGGCCGTGTCCTCGCGAACCTGATCGCTGGCCGAACGCCGAATTTTGATCTTGCGCCGTATGCGGCCGAGCGGTTTAGCTAGGGTTGTTCACTATAACAAACTGTAAAAGCCGCGTTTTGGACGGCTGAGGAGACGATGATGAAGTTTGCTTCGATTGCTGCAGGCGCTGTCGCGGCGTTGGGCCTGACGGCTACCGCTGCATTCGCTGAAAAGTGGGATATGCCGATGGCCTATTCCGCCTCGAACTTCCATTCGAAGAACGGCGCGGAGTTTGCCAAGTGCGTGACCGACGGCACGAAGGGCAAGCTGGAGATCGTCACACACCCGTCTGGCTCGCTGTTCAAAGGCAATGACATCAAGCGGGCGGTGCAGACCGGTCAGGCGCTGATCGGCGAGCGGCTTCTTTCAGCGCATCAGAACGAGAACCCGCTGTTCGGCATCGACGCCGTTCCGTTCCTGGCGACGTCGTTCGACGATAGCGAAAAGCTCTGGAAGGCTGCGCAGCCGAAGATCAAAGAGATCCTCGACAAACAGAACCTGGTTTATCTGTACGCTGTGCCGTGGCCGCCGCAGGGGCTCTACGCCAACAAGCCGGTCGAGAGCGTGAAGGACCTCGAAGGTCTCAAGTTCCGCGCCTACAACTCGGCAACCGCACGCTTCGCTGAACTCGCGAAGATGCGCCCGGTCCAGATCGAGGCGGCTGAACTCTCACAGGCGCTCGCAACGGGCGTTGCCCAGTCTTTCATCTCGTCGGGCGCCACTGGTTACGACCGGAAGGTTTGGGAACATCTCTCGCACTTTTATGCCGTCGACGCCTGGCTGCCGCGCAACACGGTGTTCGTGAACAAGCAGGCCTACAACAAGCTCGACGACGCAACCAAAGGCGTCCTCAATTCGTGCGCTGAGGAAGCAGCAAGCCGCGGACTGCAGGCGTCGAAGGACTATACCAACTTCACGCTCGACGGGCTGAAGAAGGGCGGTATGAGCGTGGCCCCGGCCGGCGATAAGCTGAAGGGCGACCTCCAGGCGATCGGCGCGACCATGTCGGAAGAGTGGTCGAAGTCTGCTGGCGATGAGGGCCAAGCGGTCCTCGAATCATTTAAAAAGATGTAGTCGAACCTTCCGACCACATGATCGAGTGAGCCCGATGATCCAAACTCTTGGGTCCAACACGTGACCGACCAACGGGGCCCGCTGCGCACCGCACTCGATACGCTTTATCTGATCGGCGGCATCATTGCCGCCGGTTTCATGGTCGCCATTCTCTGCATCATCGTCGGCCAGATGGTAACGCGCTGGGCGGGCATCGCCTTCCCAGGATCAACCGACTACGCCGGCTACTGTATGGCGGCTGCTTCCTTCCTCGCCTTCCCGTATGCCCTGAACGCCGGCGCGCACATTCGCGTCACGCTCGTGCTCAATCGCCTGGGCAGCTTCCGTCGCATCGCCGAGATCTGGTGTATGGCGATCGGCACACTGCTCGCGATCTACCTCGCCTGGTACGCCGTGCAGGGTGTCTACACCTCGCATCTGATCAACGACATCAGTCAGGGCCAGGACGAGCTTCCGCTTTGGATCCCTCAGCTTTCGATGGCCGTGGGAAGCGTGCTTCTTGCGATTGCCTTCGTCGATAACCTCGTCAGCCTGATCATCTCCGGCACCGACAACATCGAGGCTGAAAAGCTCAAAGACGCGGGTCACTGAAGGGGCCGCGGTTTTTGCGTTCTGTTGCTGTAAAAGTACGCGCGTTTACGTCGCCGAAGTTTACGGTCTGGCGCCCACGTCGCATCGCGCTCTGACGACGCGCGGGCAGCCGCCGCAATGATCCACGCCGTTCGGGGGACGGTCCATCATGCAAGAGCTGGCGCTGACCGGTATCTTCCTGTTCGTGCTGTTCCTGTTGCTTGGCACCGGGGTCTGGGTCGGCTTGGCGCTGCTTGGCGTCGCCGTCGTTGGCATGGAACTGTTCACGTCACGGCCCGCCGGCGACGCGATGATCACGACCATCTGGTCTGCGTCGTCGTCGTGGTCGCTGACCGCGCTGCCGCTCTTCATCTGGATGGGCGAAATCCTGTTCAGGACGCGATTATCCGAAGACATGTTCCGCGGGCTCTCGCCGTGGCTCGCGAGACTGCCGGGCGGGCTGCTGCACACCAACATTGTTGGCTGCACCGTGTTCGCGGCGGTCTCGGGATCGTCGGCGGCGACGCTGACGACCGTCGGCAAGATGTCGATCCCTGAACTGCGCAAGCGCGAATATCCTGAGCGCATGGTGATCGGGACTCTGGCGGGCGCGGCCACGTTGGGGCTTATGATCCCGCCGTCTTTGATCCTGATCGTCTACGGCGTCGCCATCAATGAATCGATCACCGCGCTCTTCATCGCCGGCATTCTGCCGGGCCTCGTGCTTGCGGGCATGTTCATGGCCTACGTGGTGGCGTGGTCATACCTGAAACCCGGTGAGCGACCGACGCCCGAGCCTGCGATGACCTTCGCCGAGAAGCTCGCGATGTCGCGCTTCCTGCTTCCGGTGCTGGCGCTCGTCATCGTCGTGATCGGCTCGATGTACGCGGGATTTGCAACGGCGACAGAAGCGGCGGCCTTCGGTGTGATCGGCGCGCTCGTGCTGGCTGCGAGCCAGGGCTCGCTCTCTCGCGAGACGTTCATCGAAAGCCTGATGGGCGCGACGCGGACGTCGGCGATGATCGCGCTCATTCTCGCAGGCGCTGCGTTTCTGACACTCTCAATGGGCTTTACCGGCCTGCCGCGTGCCGTCGCCGAGTTCATCGGCAGTCTCAATCTCTCGAAGACTGAACTGCTGCTTGCGCTGATGGTGTTCTACATCGTCGTCGGTTGCTTTCTCGACGGCATCTCGTCGGTCGTCCTGACGATGGCCGTTGTCGAGCCGATGATTCGGCAGGCCGGCATCGACGTGATCTGGTTCGGCATCTTCATCGTGGTCGTCGTTGAGATGGCGCAGATCACGCCACCGATCGGCTTCAACCTGTTCGTCCTGCAGGGCATGACCGGTCACGACATCGGCTACATCGCTCGTGCGGCCATTCCGATGTTCCTGATCATGGTCTTGATGGTCTTAGTCCTGATCGCGTTCCCGGAAATCGCGACCTACCTGCCGTCGCTGCGCAGCACCACCGTCGAGTAGGTAAGCGGCGGCCGCACAGGGAAGGCAGCCGTCGCAGATGCTCGCAGGCTTGGTCTGGATCGGACGGAACGCGCGTTGGCTGATCGCTCTCGGCCCCGTGATCGCAATCCTGCTGTCTGATCTTGCAGCGCTGCTTCGGCCCGCGCTGCCGTTCCTGGTCGCGTTGACCTATGGCGTGGCGCTGGCCCGCGTGAACATGCGGTCGCTGCTGGCGGACACAGCGCAGCCGCGCACCCTCTTCGGGATCGTCGCGGCGCTGGGCGCGCTCATGATCGCCATGCCGATTGCGATCCATCTGATCGGGTCGTCTGCCGGTCTCAATGACGCCGCCGTCCGGGCCCTCGTCTACGCGACGCTCGCGCCACCCATCGCATCTGCCGCTGCGATTGCGTTTCTGCTGCAGGCCGATGCGGCTTTCGCACTCCGGCTCTCGATCATGGCCGCATTTGCGTCTCCCTTGATCGGTCCGGCGGTTGCCGCCTACGTTCTCGGCGACGGGTTGGCCATTGCGCCGGTAACGCTCGCGCTCCGGCTTGCGGCGATGATCGGTGGCGCTGTCGCGATCGCGTCAGTCATTCGCGGAGTGCTCGGTGACGCGCGCATCAAAGCGAACCACGCCGCATTCGACGGGGCTTCCGCGATTGTCATGATCGTCTTCGCAATCCCGCTGTTCGCAGGGTTTGCTGAGTTGGTCGCAGCCGACGTTGGCCGCGCCCTTCAGGTGCTCGGCCTCGCGATGGCGGTGAACACCGGTATGCAGCTGGCAGCGTTGGCCGTTCTCTCGCGCGTGATGGCGCCGGGTCTCGCAATCTCGCTCGCGCTTTCAGCCGGCAGCCGCAATGCCGGCATGTACCTCGCGTCGGTGCCCGAGAATCCGTTCTTCACGCTGTTTGTCGCGCTCTATCAGATCCCGATCTACCTCACCGCGTTGATCATGCGCCGTGCCGCCACCGTGCTGCGGCTCGCCGACTGAAAGCGCGAGTGAATGGCGGAGAGAGAGGGATTCGAACCGGGCCCGGCACAAGCCTGCGCCGTGCCGGCAGCAAAGATGAGAGGGTTCGAAGGCAGTCGCCGAAGCAGAGTGATAGCCTCAGCGGCGATGAGCGACCCGAGACATAGGTGACACTTCGTACCGGACACATGGGTAACACTTTCCGCCTTTGCGCGGGTGGTGTGGATGCCGTGGAAAGAGAGTTCGGTGATGGACGAACGTGTCCGTTTTGTTGCCCGGCTGCTGGATGGCGAGGCCATGTCAGACGTCTGCCGTGAGTTCGGCATCTCCCGGAAGACCGGCTATAAGATCTTCAATCGCTACAAGGATCGGGGCGTCGATGCGCTGTGCGACCGTTCGCGCAGGCCCTGGCGGTATGCCAACCAGCTGCCGGCCCAGGTCGAGGATCTGATCGTGCGAACGAAGCGCGAGAAGCCCAACTGGGGCGCGCGCAAGATCCGCGAGCTGCTCGTGAAGCGGCTCGCTGGCGACGTCAGAGTTCCGGCGAAGAGCACCGTCCATGCTGTGCTCGACCGCCATGGCCTTGTGACGCGCGCCAGGACCCGGCGCAACAAAGCCAAGGGCACACCTCTCTCGGAAGCGGTGCGGCCCAACGCGCTGTGGTGCGCCGACTTCAAGGGCGAGTTCAAGCTCGGCAACCAAGAATACTGTTACCCGCTGACCGTCACCGACCAGGCCTCGCGCTTCATTCTCACGTGTGAAGCGATGCCGTCGACCAAGGAGGCCGGTGTCTTCGCGGCGTTCGTCCGCCTCTTCCAGGACCGCGGTCTGCCGGATGCCATTCGCACGGACAACGGTCTTCCGTTCGCCAGCCCCAACGGTCTCTACAATCTCTCCAAGCTGTCTGTCTGGTGGCTCCGCCTCGGTATCGCGATCGAACGCATTAAGCCTGGCAATCCGCAGCAGAACGGGCGGCACGAACGAATGCACTTGACGCTCAAGAAAGATGCATGCCGACCGGCGCAAGAGAATGTGCTGCAGCAGCAGGCTCGCTTCGACGATTTTGTCAGTGAGTTCAACGCTGAACGACCACACGAAGCGCTCGACATGAAACCACCGGGCGACGTCTATCAACCGTCGACACGCAACTACGACGGGCTACCAGAGATCGAATACCCACTGCATGATCGCGACGTCCTCGTCACGGCCTGCGGGCGCCTTTGCATGCATCGCAAGAAGATCAACATCTCGACCGTGATGGCCGGTCAGAGGCTCGGAATAAAGGAGGTGGACGACGGTATCTGGCTCGTCAGTTTTATGGCCTACGATCTCGGATATATCGACCTGGAACAGAAAACCCTGCAAACAATCGACACCCCGTTCGGCACGAGGGTGTCACCCATGTCTTAGGTACGTTCTGTTACCTATGTCTCCGGGCTGGACACAAGCGCCGATGGCGGAGAGAGAGGGATTCGAACCCTCGATACGGTTGCCCGTATACCGGTTTTCGAGACCGGCGCTTTCAACCACTCAGCCACCTCTCCGGGGTGCGCGGGCGCGGACGACTTAGCCGTCGCGTCAGGTTGTTGCAAGCGCTCTGTCTGGAGTTTTGCCAGAGGCCGACACCGCTTCGTGGCCCTGCCGCAGGGGCCGGGTCGCTGGCGACATCGCCTCGATCCCCTGGGCCACGAGATGGCCCGCGGCCGGGCTTGCGCGAAAGTAGAGCCGTGTCATCGGATTGAGAACTGGCGGCTTGATCCAATCGAACGGTGCTGCTCGTGCGACGTCGACGTCAGGCACGCGGCTCAACTGACAGATCCGTTCGGCGTTGTCGGCGCCGCGCGGGCGACCCTGCCAGCCGGGCGCGCGCCACGCGTTGGCGGCAACGCCCGGGCCGTCGAACACGTGCGCGTCGTCCTCCGTCCGCTCGATGATGCAGAGGTCCCCGCGCCGACAGCCGGCAATCGCGTAGATGCACGGTGAGCTGATCGGATGCTCGGCAAGGATGGTGCGGGCTGCCGCGTAGTCAGGCGCGGTCTCGAACACATGGCGAAGCAGATGGGCGGGTGTCGGTCCGCGCTGACGCCAGAGCCGGACGCGATTTGCGAACCAGTCGAGCGGGTAGAGGCCGCCACCGCGCCGCGCCATCGGCGCCTGATTGAGCGAAGCTGCGAACCGGCCGGTGGCGGAGGCCTGCAGCACGCCGGTGTAGCCTGGCCAGGTCAGTGTCGTGAAAGGTCCGGCTTGCGCGCTCACGTTGGCTGCCATCACGTGGCGCCCGAGGCCCGGCGTTCGCCAGTCCAGCACACGGACGAGTTCCGGCAGACCGTCGGTCCCGGCGTGCCGGACGGCGGCGGTACAGCCCCACTCATAGTTGACGGATAGAAAGTACGCGCCGGGCCGGCCAAGCCGCTCCGCGATGACATCGATTTCGGGCAGGATGTCCGGACAGGCTTTGGCAATCCATCTCCGCGAGATGGCATCGAGTGTTGCGAGCAGGCGCTGCGGCATGCCTTTCGTGGCGCCACCAAGCAGCGCGTGTGCGCGAGGCTCATCGTGCTCCAGCGTCTCAAGCGGAAACGCCGACCATGTCTTTATGGCCGGGATCTCAACCAGGCGCGCGGTGTTAGAGCCCGATTGGCCCGCGAAACCAGCGGTTTGCGTGCCCTGAGTGGGGTCGCCTCGAGTTGACATCGTCCGGCTGCTCCAACATAACCCGGGTCCCGGGCGGCAAACTGACCCGGGCCAAATCCGCTGTCCGAGGTTTCCGGCTTTCCGAGCCGACCCGGTGGGGCCTCGCCCCCGCTGGAGCCAAGACGGTTTCGCAAGCAGCTCAAGCTGCGAACGGGACTGCACCGAAGGGCGCGACAACAGAGCGACCGAAAAGGTGCAAGCCATGTTTGCTGTCATTAAGACAGGCGGAAAGCAATATCGTGTCTCCGCTGATGATGTGATCGAGATTGAGCGCCTGCAGGGCGACGCAGGCGGCACACTCGACTTCACCGAGGTGCTGATGGTCGGCGAGGGCGACAGCGTCAAAGTCGGCACGCCGCTGGTGTCCGGTGCGAAAGTCACTGCCGAGCTTGTCGAACAGACGCGCGGGCCGAAGCTGATCGCGTTTAAAAAGCGGCGGCGGAAGAGCTCCAAGCGAAAGCGGGGCCACCGCCAGGATTTGACCAAGATCCGCATTACGGGAATTGAGGGCGCTTAACCGTCAGGTTGATTAAGCCCCGTTGAAAACAGAAGTGTTGCATTAAGCGGGTGCGCCCCTCGGCTCATCGGGCCCCGCTTCAAGTCAGGATGATCGGCAATGGCACATAAAAAGGCAGGCGGCTCGTCGCGGAACGGTCGCGATTCAGAATCGAAACGCCTCGGCGTGAAGAAGTACGGTGGCGAGCGCGTCATCCCCGGCAACATTCTCGTGCGCCAGCGCGGCACGCGCTACCACCCGGGCAGCAACGTCGGGATGGGCACAGACCATACGCTGTTTGCGACCGTTGAAGGTGACGTGAAGTTCGAGCAGAAGCGCGGCGGCCGGACGTTCGTCTCCGTGGCACCACGGACGGAAGCTGCCGAGTAACCGTCCCTGCGCGAGCGCGTTTGATTGATGATGAGGGGGACGGTTCGCCGGCCCCCTTTTTCGTCGGCGCTTTCACGATGCGAGGTGAAGGACATGACTTCAGCCGCGACAGAGAATGACGCTCGCGCGCGCACCGAGCCTGCCGCGTTACGACCGCTGCGCCTCGGCGATGCCGCGCGCATCCAGGAGATCCTGTCTCAGAAGCGTGTGACTGAAATGCTGGCGGTCGTGCCGTGGCCCTACCCGAAGGAGGGCGGCGAAGACTTCGTGCGCCAGCATGTACCGACATCGAAGTCTTACGCGCTGATCCTCGCGATCACTGACGCAGACGCCGCGCCGGAAGTGCATTCGGACGGTGAGGCTGCCCGCCCACTGGTCGGGCTCGTGTCGTTGCGCCCAACGGATGGCGTCTTGCGGCTTGGCTATTACGTCGACCCATCAGCATGGGGCCGCGGCCTCGCGACGTCGGCGTGCCGACTGGCGGTCTCGGAGGCGTTTCGGCGGCATCCCGCGACAACCGTCGAAGCCGGCGTCTTCGAGGACAACCCGGGATCGATCCGCGTTCTCGAGAAGCTCGGCTTCCGCCAAGTCGAAGGCAAACTCGAAGAATGCGTCGAGAAGGCCCGGCCGGTGGCATCGCGGCTTTATCGGCTGACGCCCGATGAGTGGGTGCGCGCGGCATGAAGTTCCTCGATCAGGCGAAGATCTACATCCGGTCAGGCAACGGCGGGCCAGGCTCGCTGTCGTTTCGCCGGGAAAAATTTCTCGAGTTTGGCGGGCCGGACGGCGGCAACGGGGGACGTGGTGGCGACGTGATCGCGGTCTGCGTCGACAACCTCAACACACTGATCGACTACCGCTATCAGCAGCACTTTCGCGCAAAGCACGGTGTGGGTGGCGCGGGCAAAAACCGCACGGGCGCCGACGGGGCGGATTGCGAGGTCAAAGTCCCGCCGGGCACGCAGATTTTCGCAGAAGACAATGAGACGCTGATCGCAGATCTCACCGAGCCCGGCCAGCGCGTTGTGCTCGCCCGGGGCGGCAATGGCGGCTTTGGCAATCAGCACTTTAAGTCGTCGATCAATCAGGCGCCGCGGCGCGCGAACCCCGGCCTCCCCGGCGAAGAACTCACGATCTGGCTTCGGCTGAAGCTCATCGCCGATGCGGGGCTAGTGGGCTTACCGAACGCGGGCAAATCGACATTCCTCGCGACGGTCTCAGGTGCGAAGCCGAAAATCGGGAACTACGCATTCACGACGCTGCATCCGGGCCTCGGCGTCGTCAAAGCCGGCGACCTCGATTTCGTGCTCGCGGATATTCCGGGCTTGATCGAAGGCGCCAACGAGGGCGCCGGGCTCGGCACGCGGTTCCTCGGCCATCTTGAGCGCTGCGGGGTCCTTCTGCATCTCGTCGATGTGACATCCGAAGACGTCGCAGCGGACTACGAGGTGGTTCGCGGAGAGCTTGAAGCGTACGGTGCCGATCTCGAGGACAAGGAGGAGATCGTTGCCCTGTCCAAGTGCGATGCTGTTACCGATGAGGTCGCGGATGAGCGCGCGCACCAACTTGGCGCGGCGGCAGGGTCGACGCCTCTCAGGTTGTCATCGGCAAGTGGCGCTGGCGTCCGTGACAGCATCTTTGCCCTGGCGGCTGCAGTCTCGAAGGCGCGGCTAAGCGAAGACGGCAGCGGCGTTGCGTCGAGCGAAGCACGCGGCGACGAGCAACCATCAGGCCCGGCGAAGAAGTGGCAGCCGAGCCTGTCATGAGCGCCGAAGCTAACACGGAAGCCGCCGCGCAAGCCGAACGCGCGTCGGCGGATGGGCGTCCGAACCTCGCGTCGGCGAAACGCGTTGTGATCAAGATTGGCTCTTCGTTGGTCGTCGATCGCGAGACCGGCCAGATCAGAGACGCGTGGTTGGCCGCGCTCGCAGACGACATCGCAGAGCTTCGCGGGCGGGGCGCCGAAGTGCTGGTCGTCTCATCGGGGGCCATCGCGCTTGGTCGCAGGCTCATCGGTCTCCGCCAGAACACGCTCGAACTCGAACAGAGTCAGGCCGCCGCCGCAGTCGGTCAGATCCATCTTGCGCACGCCTACCAGACGGTGTTTGCCGCGCGCGGCATCACCTGCGGCCAAATCCTGCTCACGCTGACCGATACCGAGCAGCGGCGACGATATCTCAACGCGCGGCGGACGATCGAGACGCTGATCACGCAAGGCGCGGTCGCAATCGTAAATGAGAACGACACCGTCGCGACGACTGAAATCCGCTACGGCGACAACGATCGGTTGTCCGCGCGGGTCGCGTCCATGGCGAGCGCCGATTGTCTTGTCCTGCTCTCCGACGTGGACGGGCTCTACACGGCGGCACCGAACGGCGACAGCGCGGCAGAACACATTCCATGCGTTCGCGACCTGAGCCCTGATGTTTGGGCGATGGCAGGCGGGGCGGCCTCATCAACGTCGCGCGGCGGGATGATCACCAAACTCGAAGCTGCGCGCATCGCGATGGCGGCGGGCACAAACATGGTGATCGCGTCCGGCCTGGAACCGCATCCGCTTCGGCGCATCTGTGACGGTGCGCGCACCACTTGGTTCATCGCTTCGACCGACCCGGTGACTGCGCGAAAACGCTGGATTGGCGGCCAGTTGCAGCCGGCCGGTGAGATCAGAGTTGATGCCGGCGCCGAAGCCGCTCTGGCGCGTGGCAAGAGCCTGCTGCCTGCCGGCGTCGTCTCAGTGTCCGGAGACTTCGAGCGGGGCGATGCCGTCCGGATCGTGACGCCGGACGGCCGCGAAGTCGGCCGCGGTCTGGTTGCCTACTCGCGCGACGACGCCGAAAAGATCGTCGGCCGCCGGTCGGATGAGTTGCCAGGCATTCTCGGCTACACTGGTCGCTCGGTGATGGTGCACCGCGACGACATGGTGACGAACAGGACATCGCAGCGATGATCACGGAAGACATCAGGGACCTCGGGTCTCATCTCGATCGCGATCTGTCGTTTGCCGAAATCGGAGCGGCGGCGCGAAAGGCTGCGCAGACGATCGCGCTTGCGCCGACGGAGCAGAAGAACGAGGCGCTGATGGCGGCGGCCGGTGCGCTTCGCGATCAGCGCGACCGTGTGCTTACGGCCAACCGATCGGACGTCAAAGGCGCCGAGGCGAATGGTGCTGCGGCCGCTTATATCGATCGCCTGACGCTGACTGCCGATCGCATCGAGGCGATCGCTCAGAGCCTTGAAGCCATCGCCACGCTGCCTGATCCCGTGGGCGATGTGATTGCAGAGTGGACCAGGCCGAACGGTCTCCGCATTAGTCGCGTCCGCACGCCGCTTGGCGTCGTCGGCATCATCTACGAGAGCCGCCCGAACGTGACGTCCGATGCGGGCGCGCTTTGCCTGAAGGCCGGCAATGCATCCGTGCTGCGCTGCGGCTCTGACAGTTTCGCAACCTGCGATGCGATCCTGAGCGCGCTGCGCACAGGGTATCGCGCAGCCGACATTCCGCTGGCGGCGACCAACCTCATGCCGACAACTGACCGCGCGGCGGTCGGCGCCATGCTCGCGGGGCTCGAAGGGACCGTCGATGTGATTGTGCCCCGCGGTG
>JBCBXS010000004.1:0-20207 GCA_039816475.1 Pseudomonadota bacterium
TTTGATGCTGCCCGCATTCACAATGCGTCAGCTTTTGGAAGCTGGCGTACACTTCGGTCACCAGGCACACCGCTGGATACGCCAGCGCCTCAGCGCACGCAACAGAAAACGGCGCCGGGGGAGACCCGACGCCGCGCTCATGATCGGAACTGTCAGACGAAGCGGCTCCGGGGGAAGAGCCGATCTGGTCCGGCCGCCTTTAGCAGCGGTCTTCGAACCGGTAGCAAGCCCGGTCGTAACCGTCTTCGCACTGGCGCAGCCAACGACGGCAGCGGCGGCGATAACGACGGTTGCGGCGGTATTCGCGCTCAGAGGCCTTCGCGGCGGCAATGGCGCCGACAACACCGAGAACGCCGAGTGCGATCGCGGCACCACGACGGCGGCGAATGCGGCGACGGCGACGACGCTGCGCGACCTGGACCTTTTTAACTTTCGTCCCGGTCTCAAGTGCCGGAATTGAGAAGCCTCCAGCCAAAGCACCGGCATTCGCAGCCGCGGGCATCCGGACTTCTGCGGCGTTCGCGGCGCCAACCGAGAACATCATTGCGGCCAACGCGACCGCGAAACCTTTGAGTGCAGACATAACGAACCTCTTCTCTCCCTTGAGCTCCGTCCGGAGCCTGCCGGGGTTTGCTCCCCTGCCCGCCAACGACCCGCTCCAGGGCTTCTGGCGAAGAGGGCGGCATCTCACGTGATGCCATTCTACCCCAACGTGGCTCTGTGATGGCCGGCGGAAGATGAACGCGACATGACTGCCGGACACCCCCGTACCGTTGGGTTAACGTGACCTTAGCCCACCGGGGCTGACCCGCAGTTCCCTGCGGAACACGCCCCAACGCGCCTCGCAAATCCCGCGCCGTCCCGGAAATACTCAGGGTTCGGCATTAATGCATGATGGGAGCTGAACATGCCAACGCTTTCCCTTTCTGAGGGTAATGAACTCTCTTACGACCACACCGAACCGACGGGCGCCAACGGTCTGACATTCGTGTGTTTCAACGCCCTGTCCGGCGACAAGGCGATGTGGACCGACAGTATCGGCACCCGACTGCGCGACGCGGGGCACGGCCTGTTGATCTGGAATTTCAGAGGGCAGGCCGACAGCCCGTTCACCATCGATGAGTTTTCGGAAGAACAGATCGTCGACGATGCGATGGCCCTCTTCCGCGAGGTTCAGCCAAAGCGTCCCGTACATATCGGGCTTTCGATAGGCGGGCTGTTTGCGATGAACGCGACGCAGCGAGGCGGCGAAGGGCGCGCCGAAGGTCTCGTCCTGATCAACACGTTGCGGAAGGCGGGCCCCCGCCTCGACTGGGTGAACCATGCCGTCGTGCGCTGCGCCGAAACAGGCGGCATGGGCCTCATGCGCGATCTGTTCAGCCCGCTTCTCATGAACGCTGAGTGGCAGCGCGCCAACCGCGAGAACTTTCTCGGCGACGGGCCGTACGAGCCGCTTGGTTCCGGCGACGGCGCGCTCATGCTTCTGAAATCCGGGATTGGTGCCGACTGGTCTGTCGACTATGAAGCGATCGATGTGCCGGTGCTGTCATTGACCGGCCTGCAGGACCGTGTGTTCCGCGATCCCGATGACATCGACGCGTTGTCGGCGCGGATCGCAAACCTCACGCGGATCGACGTGCCGGACGCAGGCCACATGATCCCGGTCGAGCGCCCTGACGTTCTGGCGGACGCGATCCTCACCTGGTCGCAAAAGCTGTGACCGCGGTGTCAGGCGTCTCGGTCGGACCGGCGACCATCGACGACGTCCCGGCGATCCGGGCGATCTACGCGCATTACGTCTCGGAGACGCCGATCTCGTTTGAAACCGAGATCCCTGATGAAGCCGAAATGGAGCGCCGGTTCAAAGCAATCGCAACGCTTGGCCTTCCGTATCTCGCGGCGCGCAGCGAAAGCGGCGAGCTGACGGGCTACGCTTACGCAGGGCGCTATCGCGAGCGACGGGCCTACGAGAATTCCGTAGAGGTGACCGTCTACACAGCGCCGCAACATCAGCGGCAAGGGGTCGGACGCGCGCTCTATGAGACGTTGCTGTCTGATCTCCACGTGCTCGGGAAACACGCGGCATTTGCTGCGATCACGTTGCCGAACGACGCAAGCGTCGGCCTGCACGAAGCGGTCGGGTTCACCCCGGTCGGGGTCTTCCGTGAAGTCGGCTTCAAGTTCGGGCGATGGCACGACGTCGGCTGGTGGCAAAGGCTGATTTAGTCGCGCGTCAAACTCAGCCGGCGAAGACATCCGTCAGCGCAGCATGCTCATCCGCGTCGGTCAGGTTCATCGACAACGGCGTCACCGACACATAGCCATTATAGATGGCCCAGAGATCGCTCCCCTCCGGCGGCTCCGAACGCTTCCGCTGGTAACCAAGCCAGTAATAGGGCGTGCCCCATGTGTCGTTACGGGCATCGATCTCCATCAGCGACTGATCGCGGCGGCCCTGCCGCGTCACCATCGTGCCAGCGACTTCATCGGGCTTCACCGGCGGGAAGTTCACGTTCATCAGCCGGCCCTCGGGCCAGTCGCGTGCGATGAGCTTTCGGACGACGTCAGGCCCGTACTGCTCCGCCGTCGACCACATCATCTCTCGGCCGTAGGGCCCGCCGAACGCCTGGCTCAGCGCGATCGAACGGATGCCGATAAGCGTGCCCTCAAAGCACGCGGCGATGGTGCCGGAGTACGTAACATCCTCAGCGATGTTCTGGCCCTGATTTACGCCTGAAAGAATGAGGTCCGGCCGCGCGTCCTTCATGAAGTGGCGAACGGCCATGATCACGCAGTCGGTTGGCGTGCCGCGAACAGCGAACGTTCGCGCGTCGCGTTCGATCGCCCGAAGGGGCTCGCGCAACGAGAGAGAGTGGCCGGCGCCGGAGTGGTTCGTCTGCGGCGCGACGGTCCAGATGTCGTCAGTCAATTGCTCGGCGATCGCGCGGAGCGATTTCAGTCCGGGCGCATCGATGCCGTCGTCGTTCGTCAGAAGAATGCGCATGATGCTTGTCCGGTCCCCGCGAGTGCGTGTGGCAGCTAAAATGACACGTGCCCGTCAGGCCGGCCCGATCACTTCAAGCCCGCCCATATACGGCTTCAGTGCATCGGGAATGACAACGCGGCCGTCGCTCTCCTGATAGTTCTCGAGGATAGCAATCATCGTCCGCCCGACGGCCAGTCCTGAACCGTTCAGCGTGTGGACGTAATGGATATCCTTCTCGCCGGAAACGCGGTATCGGGCGCCCATCCGGCGCGCCTGGAAATCGCCGCAGACCGAGCAGCTTGAAATCTCGCGGTAGGCATCCTGGCCCGGCAGCCAAACCTCGATGTCGTAGGTCTTACGCGCGCCGAAGCCCATATCGCCGGTCGACAGCACCATCGTCCGGAACGGCAGGTCGAGCCGCTTCAGGATCGTCTCGGCGCACTCGGTCATGCGGTCAAGCTCGGCAAGGCTCTCGTTCGGCGTCGTTACCGAGACGAGCTCCACCTTCGAGAACTGGTGCTGGCGGATCATCCCACGTGTATCGCGACCCGCTGATCCGGCTTCTGAGCGGAAACACGGCGTCCAGGCCGTCAGCCGCAACGGCAAATCGGCTGCATCGTGGACCGCATCGCGCGCAAGATTTGTCAGTGGCACCTCAGCCGTCGGGATCATCCAGTAGCCGCCGTCGACGCGGAACAGGTCCTCGGCGAACTTCGGGAGCTGGCCTGTGCCGTACATCGCGTCATCGCGGACCAGCATCGGCGGGAAGACTTCGGTGTAGCCGAACTCGCCCGTGTGCGTGTCGAGCATATAGCTCGCGATCGCGCGTTCGAGCCGCGCAAGCGCACCTTTCAGGACGACGAACCGCGCGCCGGACATCTTGGCTGCGATCTCGAAGTCCATCAGGCCCATGGCCTCGCCAAGCTCGAAGTGTTCCTTCGGCTCGAAATTGCGCTCGCGCGGGGTGCCGATGCGGCGAACCTCGACGTTGGCCGCCTCATCGGCGCCAACCGGAACGTCATCCAGCGGGATGTTGGGTAGGCCGCTGAGCGCCTCTTTCAGCCTCTCATCAAGCTCGCGCTCGCGCGCTGCGCCCGCCTGCAACTCAGCCTTCAGCTCTGCGACTTCGGCCATCAGCGCATTCGCGCGCGCGTCATCCTTCTCGGATTTCGCCTTGCCGATCTCCTTCGACGCCGCATTGCGGCGGGCCTGCGCCTCCTGCAATCGCGTCAGATGCGACCGCCGCTCGTCGTCGATCGCGAGGATGGCCGGCGACTGCGGTTCGAGCCCACGCTTCTGCATGCCGGCGTCAAACGCATCGGGGTTTTCGCGGATCCAGCGGATGTCGAACACGGGTGGCCTCCGGGCCTAACGGGTCTGTGGGATCGGTAAGCGAATGGGCAGCGTCTTAGGCGGTCGACCGGGCGCTGTCACGCCACCGGCTGCGCGGCGTGAGGGCTCAGGCGGAATCCATGTCGTCACGCGCATTGCGCGCGTCGCGCTGCTTCTCGACGAAGCCGACGGCGATAATCGAGATCTCGTAGAGCGCCAGCGTGGGGATCGCCATCGCGGCCTGACTGATCGGATCGGGCGGCGTCAGCAGCGCCGCCATCACGACGACGCCAAGGATCGCCCAGCGCCGCTTCTCGCGAAGCCCATCAGCGGTCACCACACCGGCGCGCCCGAGCAGCGTCAGGACCACCGGAAGCTGGAAGCAGATCCCGAAGCCGAGGATCAGCGTCATGATCAGCGAAAGATACTCGCTGACCCGCGCCTCGAGCGTGATCTGCACATCGCCCGACGTCTGCTCCATCGACAGGAAGAACGACATCGCAAGCGGCATGACGAGGAAATAGACAAGCGCTGCGCCGACGAGGAACAGCACCGGCGTCGCAATCAGATACGGCAGGAACGCCTGACGCTCGGACTTATAAAGGCCCGGCGCGACGAACCGATAGAGCTGAGTTGCGATCACGGGAAACGCGATGAAAACGGCGCCGAACAACGCGAGCCTGATCTGCGTGAAGAAGAATTCCTGCGGCGCTGTGAAGATCAGCTTCAGGGGCGCCTCGGTCGAACGGGCCGCCTGATAGGGGACGATCAGGATATTGTAGATCTGCTGGGCGAAGATGAAGCAGACGATGAACGCGATCCCGATAGCGATGAGGGCATAGATCAGCCGCTGGCGCAGCTCGATCAGGTGCTCCATCAGGGGCGCCTTCGACGCCTCGATCTCGTCTTGGCCGGGCCGCTCAGCATCAACCGTCATGGGCGGGGGCTACGCGTCTGCGCGGGCTGCAGCAGCCGCGCGTCCGGTTTCGGTAGGCGCGGCCGCGCCGCCCGTGCTCGTCGAGCCGGCGGTTGATCCCTCAGCCTTCGAGGATGGCTCAACCGCATGAGCAGATGGCGTCGCGCCATCACCGGTGCCGTTCGTCGATGCGGTGTTCTCTCGCGCAGCTTTTGCGGCGACCTCGGCAGGAAGCGGCTTCGGATCAGGGTCGTACCAGTCGAGTTCGTCTTCGTCGTAGTTCGGCTTGTGATCGCTGTTAGAGCCGATGGACGACTCGTCGACGCGAGCGGCGCTTTCAACGTCGCGCAACGTCGCCCGCGCGTCATCGCGTATGCTCTCGACATCCCTTTTCAGCTCGTCCAGTTCGGTGTCTTTGATGGCCTCGTCGAACTGTGCGCGAAACTCATTCGCCTGTCGCCGGATCATGCCGACGTATCGGCCGATCGTACGCAGGAGCCCGGGCAGCTCCTTGGGGCCGACGACGAGCAGAGCAACGACGCCAATCACCAGAAGTTCTGTCCAGCCGATATCGAGCATAGGCGGTGGATCTTTCAGCGGTGCGCGCGATTGGCGACAACCGCAGGGATGGCCGAGGCTTCACATGAAGCGCGTCCGGTCAAACGGACAGGTTAAGCGCCGACAGACACGGCGCCCGCGCCTCAGGACACTTTCGTCGGCTCGTCCTTCGCCGTCGTGCCGTCGATCACCTTCGGCTCCGACTTCGGCTGGTCGGTCACCTCGTCATCGGCGAGGCCCTTTTTGAAGCTCTTGATGCCTTTGGCCGTGTCGGCCATCAGCTCGGAGATCTTGCCGCGTCCGAACAGAAGGACCACGACAAGGACGATGGCCATAATCTGCCAAAACCCAATCGACACGCGCTTGCTCCGTTAAATCACGCCGGGCCCGATCGTCCCGGTCTCTCTCCATGACACTCGCAGATCGCCCGGGAGGCATCAAGCGGCGTGCCCTGCGCTCTTCAGCGAATATGGTCGCGGGGACGGCGCGTTAACACGTTGTAACGCCATTACATTCCGGACACGTGAAACTGCAGCCTCGTGGCAATCTGTCAGCGGCCTGGCAGCACGAGGACGCCCGCCGGATCGACGGAAATCGTCACATCGACGCCGGGGGACAGCGCTTTCTGCTCCGGCACGACCGCCTCAAGCCGAGTATCGAGACCGGCGACGCCGAGCGTCAGGAGCGCGCTGTCGCCCCTGAACTTGGTCCCAAGCACACGCCCGGCCCGCCCCTCGCCCGGCAGGACGATCCGCACAGCTCGGCGGCGAATGCAAAGCGTCGCCTCCGTCCCGTCCGCCAATCCGGGCGCCGGAAAGGTCCCAAGCGGAGTCGCGACTGCGCCGTCACGGACCTCGGCAGGCAGTTCGTTGATCTCGGAGAAGAGCCGGGCGACGAACAGATCAGACGGCGCGCGATAAAGGTCTTCGCCGCTTCCGGCCTGAACAAGAACACCGTCGCGCATCACCGCGATCCGATCGCCCATGCGCAAAGCCTCGGCCGGATCATGTGTCACGAGCAGACCAGTCGCGCGCGTTTCCTTGAGGATCGCAAGCGTCTGCTCCTGCATCGCATCACGCAGATCGACGTCGAGGCCGGAAAACGGTTCGTCAAGCAGGACCACCGCCGGGCGAGGCACAATCGCACGGGCCAGTGCGACGCGCTGCTGCTGGCCGCCGGACAGCGTGTCGGGATAGGCCGCCTCGAACTCGGCGAGGCCGACGCGATTTAGAATGGCGCGGGCTTCAGCCCGGCGGGCCGCGCGATCGAGGCCTTGGAGCCCGAATGCGACGTTGTCGAGGATGGTCAGATGCGGGAACAGCGCGAAGTCCTGAAACACGAGGCCGACGTTGCGTTTCTCAGGCGGCACGAACGTCGTCGGCGTCGCCACTTCCCGGTTATCGATCAGAACGCGTCCGGCCGTCGGTGTCTCAACGCCCGAGGCGATTCGGAGCAGTGTTGTCTTCCCGCAGCCCGAGGGGCCGAGCAGGCAGACGACTTCGCCCGGAGAGATATCGAGCGAGATGCCCCGGAGCACGTCCACATCGCCCCACGACCGGCTGATGTTTTCGAATGTCAGTCGTCCGGCAAACGCTGCGGCGGCCCGCGCACCTGACGGTGCCGGGGCGCGCCGGGAAGCGCCATTGCGCTTGCCAAGGCTGAACCACTTTTCAAATGCACCCGACATCAGAGTTCGCCGGATGCTCCCGTTTCAGCGGTCGATCGGGCGGACCTCCGGCTCGTACGCTCGTCGCCGTCCGCTTCCTCGAGATCGAGCGCATCCTCATCGCGATCGTGATCGTGATCATGATCGTAATCGTGATCAGCATCGTCCTCTGGCGCGAACAGATCAGCCGTTTCGTCCTCACCGTCTTCCAGCGGCAGCTCATCCGGCATCAGCGCTGCCATATCCGTTGGCTCAGGCACCTTGAAGTCCGGCGGCAGGTTCGGGTTGAGAAGCCCGGCGCCCTTCAACTCGCCGATGCCGGGCAGGTCACGGAGGCTCGCGAGCGAGAAGTGCGCGAGAAACTCCTGCGTCGTCCCGTAGGTGACCGGCCGACCCGGCGCACGGCGACGTCCGCGCGGGCGGATCCAGCCGACGTCCATCAGAACATCGAGCGTGCCTTTCGACGTCGCGACGCCGCGGATCTCTTCGATCTCAGCGCGCGTTGCCGGCTGGTGGTAGGCGATAATCGAAAGCGTCTCGAGGGCTGCCTTCGAGAGCCGCCGCTCCGCCTGCATATGCCTTTCAAGCAGATGGCTGAGGTCCTCCGCCGTGCGGAACGCCCAACCGCCTGCGACTTCGACGAGGTTCACGCCGCGCCCCGCGTAAAGCCCTTTCAGTTCCTCGAGCAGTGCCGGGACATCGGCATCCACCGGTAACGTTTCGGCAAGCGCCTCGACGCTCAGCGGTGTATCGGTCGCAAACAGCCGCGCTTCGATCACGCGCAGATCCTGTCCGCGATCCGCCGACGGCAGCCGGGCAATCGTTGCCGCCGGCGCGCCTTCGGTCGTCGCTGGACCCGCGTCAATGGCGTCTTGCTCGTCAGTCATTCAGTGACGGTTTCCTTGGCCGAAACCTCGGCAGCATCCGCATCTTCGCGCAGCTCGTCATCGTCATCGGCGGGGCGGCCACGCACGAACAGGGGGGCAAACGCCGCATCCTGCTTCAGCTCCACGATCCCTTCTCGTGCCATCTCCAGCGACGCCCCGAAAGACGATGCTAGCGCGGTCCGTCGGGCCTCCCGCGACGGCAAGTAAGCCTCAAGACAGAGATCGAGCTGCATCCAGTCGGTTTTCAAGGGACCGACAAGCCGCTCAAGCTGCGCGCGAGCATGCTTTATCGACCAGACCGTGCGCGCGCGGACCACGTGACTGCGCTGCTTCACCGTCCGGTTGCGCTGGTCAGCGTAGGCGCGGAGGAGATCGTTCAGCGTCGCCGTGAAAGTCGTATCGCGAACGGTGCGGACCGCCTCAGGCATGCCGCGCGCGAAGACATCGCGACCGAGCCGCTTGCGCGTCATCAACTGCGCCGAGGCATTTCGCATGGCATCAAGCCGCATCAATCGGAACGCCAACTGCCGCGCAAGCTCCTCCGCCGGGACGTTGCCGTCGTCTTCATCCTCCTTCGGCAGGATGAGCCGCGACTTCAGGAACGTCAGCCACGCGGCCATCACAAGATAGTCGGCCGCGAGCGCCAGTTGCAGGCGGCGCGTCTCGGCGACGAACGCGAGATACTGGTCGGCCAGTTCGACGACCGAAATCTGTGAGAGATCAACCTTCTGCGTGCGCGCCATGGCGAGCAGGAGATCGAGCGGGCCTTCGAAGCCTGAAACGTCGACGCGCAGCACATCATCGTCATCGCCGATAGAAATCGGCGCCGTGTCCCAGGCGTTCGGATCGGCAGCGGGCGTGTCCATCTCGGTCATCGGCGCAGACGCATTATCGCCGCCAAGCGTCTGAGCCTCGTCAATCATGCAGCGTGCCGCGCGTCTTCGAACGCAATCACGGCCAGCCGCGCGTCCTCCGCCGCTTCTTCGTCGAGCGGTCCTGCCTGTTGCGTCGCCGCGAAACAGGCCTCGAGACGATCGCGGGCATGCCCTTCAAGCAGCATTGCCGCTGCCGCGACGGCTTCCATCTCGCCGAGTTCGCCATTGCAGTGGAGCGCGAGATCGCTGCCGGCCTGCAGCACGCGCTCCGTCCGCCGGCCAATCGGACCGTCCAGCGCCTTCATCGACAGGTCGTCGCTCATCAGAAGGCCGGCAAAGCCGATCTCGCCGCGGATGATGTCTGCGTGCATGCGCGCTGACGTGCTCGCGGGCTCGGTCGCATCAATGGCGTCAAAAACAACATGCGCGGTCATGAACGCCGGGAGATCTGCGAGAGCCTTGAACGCTGCAAAGTCTTGGCTCGTCAGCGCGTCGCGCTCTGCGTTGACGACGGGGAGCGCGTCGTGGGTGTCGACGTCAGCGCGGCCGTGTCCCGGCACGTGTTTGCCAACCGGCGCCACGCCGCCAGCGATCAGGCCATCCGCAATGCCTCTTGCGATGGCCGCCACGCCTTCAGCGTCGTCAGCGTAGGCCCGCGCACCGATAATCGGGTGTGCGCCTTCGATGGGCACATCGAGCACAGGCGCGCAGATCACGTTCACTCCGAGCGGCTTGAGGTCGGCGGCCACCTGGTGGGCAACCAGCCGCGCGTGCTCGGCCGCCTGCGCGACATCGCCTCCGGTGGCCTTCAGATAACTCGCGCCATGCGGCATCCGCCGCCATTCCGGCGGAGCGAAGCGCTGGACACGACCGCCCTCCTGGTCGACGAGCACGAGCGTATCGTTGTGGCCCACGGCGTCGCACGCTTCCCCGATAAGCCTGCGAACCTGTTCAGGCGTTTCGATATTGCGAGCAAACAGGATTAGCCCAGCCGGTTCCGCATCGGCCAGAAAACGGCGCTCGTTCGGCGTTAGCGTCGGGCCTTCGAGACCGGTGATAAAGCGAAGTCGCATGGGAGCAGTCGCCTCGTGGAATCGGCTTCGGGGGCCAAGACATGCACGCTGCGTTGCTGCGCGTCAAAATGAGCCGCCTGTTGCGATAAACGGTGGCTGAGGTGACGCGCGCAGGAGCCTGACCAATCCGGTTTCGTCAGGTGACCAGGACGGCTCAGTAGGCCTTCACCCAGCAGCCGGTGTAGCCAGCCGTACGCAGCTTGCTGCACGTACGGTTAGCTGCCGCGCGAGAGCCCGGTGGGCCGACGACAACGCGGTACATCGTGCCGAGGCCGCGCGAACTGAGGTCCGCCTTCTGGACGTCCGGGATCGTGCCGCTGAGGACAGTCGCGTACTTCTGGCGGAGGTCTGCAAACTTCGTCAGTGCTTCGATCCGCGTGCCCTGCGAGGCAAGCACGGCGACGTAGCCGTTTGCGCCACCTGCAGTGTTTGTGGTGACCGGTGCCGTGACCGGCAGCGCAGCACGCGCCGTGTTCGTGACTGTCGGTTGAGCTGCCTGTTCAAGCCTTGCGACGGAGCCGAGCTCCTGGCGCGGCGACAGGTTGCGCGCGGGCAGCGGAATGCCAGCCGAGGCCGGGGATGGAACCGGTCCGCCAAGTGCGGTCGTCGGTTGCGGCGCGCCGCCCTGCGGAGAATTGAGGATCGGTGCGACGTTCGCTGAATTGAGCGTCCGAGGCACCCCAGCACCGCCCGACGGTACCTGCGTCGGGTTAGGCCGCGCTGTCAGAACACGCGGCTGTTGCGGTGCGCGCGGTGCAGCGCGTTCGGCTGTCGGCGCAACCGGCGTCGGGTTCACGCCGACGATGGTCATGCCCGGGACGGTGATGCCGCTGTCACCGCCAAAGTTGCCACCGCTCTGCTTCGGCGCCGATTGAGCCGGCACTGAGCGCTCCGTCCGGGTCGTCGGGACGATCGTGCCGTCGGGGCGAACGTCAAGAACGGCGACAGGCTTCACGCGGCCGTCGCGGCGCTCGTTCGCGGGCTTGGGCACGCCGCGTTTCTCGTCGAGGCGGCCGAGCAGCTTGCTGTCGGTGTTTGCGAACGTGCGACCACCCGGCTTGCTCGGCGCGACTTTGGCAGGCCCGGCATCCTGACGGACGAGTTGACCACCAGCGCCCGCGACGGGACCGCCGGAGTAGACGCGGTAGCCGTAGGCGAACCCGCCGCCGATGGCGGCTGCGACCACGAGCGAGGCTGCGACAACCACGCCCCGCTTCCACGCGCTGCCCTGATGCAGCTCGTCTTCATACTCGTCGTCGTAGTAGCCGTCGTCACCCGCGTCGTAGCCGCCCTCATGCGCCGCGATCGCACCGCCGTAGGCATCCGTCGGCATGCCATGCTGTTGACCGGGCCGCGCGTGAACCGCAGCGGTCGGGTCGTAATCGGCCGTGCCGAACGGTGCCTCACCGGCGCCGCCATACTGATTAAGCGAGAAGCTCTCCGCCTGGGGCGCCGCCTGCTGGCGAGGATCGCCGGAGTTCAGCCCCCAGCCCTGGTCGTACTGGCTGGGCCGCAGTGCCGGTCCGTCGCCATAGGCCGGACCACCGAGCGCGTTCGCCTGATCGTGTGACGGAGCGGCTGGCGCGGCTGCCGCAAAGGGCAAATCCGTGCCTGCAGGCTGAGCAGGCTGTGCCGCGAACGGATCGGCCGGCGGCTCGGTCTGGTACCCCGTGGAGGCCGCCGCCTGGGGGTAATAATAGTCGCCGCCGGTCGGTTGCTGAGCGCCGGGATACGATTGTTCGGCACCCGCACCCCGGTCGACGCCGCGCGCATAGGGCTGATCGAAAGCCGTCGGCGCAGGACTTGGCGCGACCGCCGGCTGCGCTTCGCCCTGAGGTTGTGAACTCAAAAAACTGTCCGCAGCGGACCCGAACTGCGGGATTGCCCCATGCGGGTCAAACGCTGGTTGCCCTGCGAGCGGCGCCTGCGATTGCGCATCGCCAAACCCCGGCGCGTAGGATGGCTCCAATGATGGCTGACCAAGTTGCGCTGCCTGGGGATGCGTCGGGGCGGGCGCGTTGTGCGCGTGAGGGGCTGCTGGCGCTGGTTGCGCGGCCGCCTCCTGCCCGCGCCGAAGACGGGACAGAAACTCTCGATCGAGCGGGTTCCCCCCCGCCGGCTGATCAGTCCGCGACATCGCGTTCCCCTAAACACGGCCGGGCGGCACATTCCCCACGCCACCGAGCGTCGCCGTTACCCCCGCGACCACACCTTAACGTTGAGTCTATCGCATCTCAGAAGGTGCTTCGACACCCAGAAGTGACAGACCTGAAGATAAGGTGCCCTGGATCGCAGAAGCGAGCGACAATCGCGCCATCGTCAGGCTCCGGTTCTTGTCGGCGATAAATCGCAATTGTGGCGAATCATTGCCTCGCGCCCAGTGGCCATGAAGCTCCGAGGCCAGCTCGTAGAGGTAGCGCGGGAGCCGATGCGGCTCGTTTTCGCGCGCGGCGCTCTCCAGCACGCGCGGGTAGCGTGCGAGTGTCTGCAACAAGCTCCGCTCGCCCTGATCGGTGAGGAGCTGAACCGCGTCCGCTCCACCCCTGATCTCAGCCTCATCGAGCTGTGGAAACACAGTTTTCGCGTTGCGGAACACCGAGCAAAGGCGCGCGTGTGCGTACTGCACGTAGAAGACCGGGTTGTCCTTCGATTGCTCGACGACCTTGGAGAGATCGAAGTCGATTGGCGTGTCGGACTTGTTCATGAGCATCATGAACCGCACCGGGTCGCGGCCAACCTCCGAGACAACATCTGACAGCGCAACGAACGTCCCGGCCCGCTTTGACATTTGCACCGGCTTGCCGTCGCGGACCACCTTCACAAGGTTGCAGATGGGCGTCGTGTAATCCGCCTTGCCATCGGAAAGCGCGCTGACGATCGCCTTCAACCGCGGGAGGTACCCGATATGGTCGGAGCCGAGCACGTTGAAGTAGTGATTAAAGCTGCGCTGCAGCTTGTTGTAGTGATAGCCGACGTCGCCAGCGAAGTACGTGTAGGTCCCGTCGGACTTCATCAGCGCCCGGTCGACATCGTCACCGAACTCGGTCGATCGGAACAGCGTCTGCTCGCGGTCTTCCCAATCATCGTCCTCATGACCCTTCGGGCGCGGCAGGTGGCCTTCATAAATCAGACCCTTATCGCGAAGAACCGCAATCCCGGTGGCGATCTGATCGGTCTCGCCTTCAACCAGCGAGCGCTCGGAGAAGAAGACGTCGTGGTGGACACCGAGACGCGCGAGATCGGCTTTGATCTCAGCCATCATCGTCTCGATCGCAGCAGCCCGACCGATCGCGACCTGCTCGGCCTCAGGCTTTTCGAGAAGGGCGGGACCGTGCGTCTCAGCAAGCTGATTGCCAACCGGTTTCAAATACGCGCCTGGGTAAAACCCTTCCGGGATCTCGATCGTCTCGCCGAGGGCTTCGCGCATGCGCAGGATCGCGCTGGCCCCGAGTTTGTCGACCTGGGCGCCGGCATCGTTGACGTAATACTCGCGCGTGACTGCAAAGCCAGCGGCTTCGAGCACGGCTGCAAGCGCGTCGCCAAACACCGCGCCACGGCAATGGCCGACGTGCATCGGCCCCGTCGGGTTCGCCGAGACGTACTCGACCTGCACACGCTTGCCCGCGCCGAAGTTTCCCTTCCCGAAGCTCGCCGGGTCCGCGAGAACTGACGACAGAAATCGGCCCCAGGCCGCGTCCTCGAGGCGGAGGTTCAGGAAGCCCGGCCCGGCGACCTCGCACGCGGCAATATCCGCGTCGTCAATCAGCTTGGCGCGCAGAAGATCCGCGATGTCGCGCGGCTTCATGCTGGCGCGCTTGGCGAGCACCAAAGCTGCGTTGACCGCGAAATCGCCGTGGGCGGCATCGCGCGGCTCCTGGACCTCGACGCCATCAAGTGACAGGTCGGCCGGCAGGTCACCGGCGGACTTCAGTGCAGCAAGCGCGGCATCGACCTTGCCCGCGATCTCCGTGAAGAGGTTCATCGCCATTCGCTCGTTTGGAATGTTGCGCGGCGCCGGTTGACGTCGAAGTCGCGTCAGCCTGGCCGTTTCTCGCCTGCCGCGCGCTACCGCAGTTCCGGAGTGGCGTCAAACAAACGGCGGTGTTCGGAGATTGCGAAGCGGTCGGTCATCCCGGCGACGAAATCCCCAACCAGCCGTAGCCGATCGCGGCCTTCCAGCGTCTGTTCGGTCTCATGCCAATGCATCGACATGTCGGCCGGATTGGAGCGGTAATGCGCGACGAGATCGGCGATCAAGCCGCACGCGTCATCCATGACCCGTATCACGCGCTGGTGCCGATAGAGGTTTGCAAACAGGAACGTGCGCAGCGCTTCGAGCTTCGGTGCAAGGTCATCGGAAAACGTTACAAGGGTCCCGCCCGCACCGCGGATGTCTTCGGCCGTCTCTGGCGCGAGCGCGCGAAGCCGCCTGCGGCCTTCGCCCACAACGTCTGCGATCAGCCGCGTGATGAGCTGTCGTGTGATCTCATAGGCATCGCGCGTCGCGTCGCGATGCTCGCGGAGCTTCAGCGTGTCGAGGATCGGCGCGATGACGGCGACGCGTTCGAGATCAGCAACCGTTATGAGCCCTGCGCGGACCCCATCATCAATGTCGTGCGTCCGCCAGGCGATGTCGTCAGAGATGGCTGCGACCTGCGCTTCGGCTGAGGCAAACGTTGCAAGCTCGAGATCGAACCGCGCGTTAAAGTCCGATAGGGCGCGGATCATCGTCGCATCGTGAAAGTCGCCGGGACCTGCCGGTGGGCCGTTGTGTTTGACGAGACCTTCGAGCGTCTCCCACGTGAGGTTCAGCCCATCGAAACGCGGATACTTCCGCTCAAGCGCCGTGACGATCCTGAAGCTCTGGACGTTGTGGTCGAAGCCGCCGCAATCGGCCAAGGCGGTGTCTAATGCGCGCTCGCCTGCGTGGCCGAACGGCGGATGGCCGAGGTCATGGGCGAGTGCGAGCGCTTCGGCGAGATCTTCGTCGAGACAGAGCTGTCGCGCGATGGTGCGCGCGATCTGCGCGACCTCGAGACTGTGCGTGAGGCGCGTGCGGTAGTGATCGCCCTCGTGAAAGACGAACATCTGCGTCTTGTAGGTCAGCCGACGGAAGGCCGAGGCGTGCACGATCCGGTCGCGATCGCGCTGCAAAGGGCTGCGCGTCGGGCATCGTGATTCGGGGTAAAGACGGCCGCGGCTTTCGATCTCGCCAGCTGCGTAGGGTGCAAGATGCCGGCGGCCGGGCGGCAGCTCTGCGCCATAATCATAGTGCTGTCCGGTCATTTCGCCCTGCCCGCGCCTTCGAAACCGACCCTCGCACCGCCCGCTGGGCTGGCCCGCGCCGCGTCTGCTTGGCGAGGTATCAGAGCGCAACTATATTTCAACCAGCAGTGGGCGAGCTTGTCGCCAACGGAGGATCTCAGACCATGAGCGCACACCCGGTTTCGGTGACGGACAGCGCCGCCAAGCGCATTGCTGAAATTCTGGCCTCCGAACAGGACAAGAAAGTGCTGCGCCTCAGCGTCGAGGGCGGTGGTTGCACCGGCTTTCAATACAAATTCGACCTCGTCGGCGGGCAGGACCCGGATGATCTCGTGATCGAGAAGGCCGGCGCAACGGTCGTCATCGACCAGATGTCGCTGCCGTTCATCGCGGGCTCGGAGATCGATTACGTTGAAGAGTTGATCGGCGCGTCGTTTAAGGTGAACAACCCGAACGCGACGGCGGCCTGCGGCTGCGGCACGAGCTTCTCCGTCTGATGGCGACGGCGACCGCGAGCGATGACGGCACGCCGACGCTCAAGATTGCGACCTGGAACATCAACGGCGTCAAAGCGCGGATCGAGACCGTCAAATCCTGGCTCGCTGAAGCCGACCCTGACGTTGTCTGCCTCCAGGAAATCAAGTCGATGACCGATGCCTTCCCGGCAACCGTCTTCGAGGACCTTGGCTACAACGTCGCCGTTTCGGGGCAGAAGGGCTTCAACGGAGTCGCACTTCTGTCAAAGCAGCCGCTCGACGATGTGTTGAAGGCTCTCCCCGGCGACGATGAAGACGAACAGGCGCGCTACATCGAGGCCTCCGTCCCGTTCGGCGAGACCATCGTCCGCGTCGCGTCGATCTATTTACCCAACGGCAATCCGCTGGGGACGGAGAAATTTCCCTACAAGCTTTCGTGGATGGAGCGGTTGATTGCCCATGCGGACGAACTTCGTGCGTGGGAAGTGCCAACGGTTCTCGCCGGCGACTACAACGTGATCCCCGAACCGCGCGACGCGAAGAATGCCGACAACTGGCACGACGATGCGCTCTACCAGCCCGAGAGCCGCGATCATTGGCACACGATCCGCAACCTCGGATACGGCGATGCGATCCGCAATGTCAGCGATGAGAGTGACGTCTACACGTTCTGGGACTATCAGGCCGGCGCCTGGCAGAAGAACAACGGCATCCGCATCGACTTCGCGATGCTGAGCCCGCAGGCGCTGGACCGGATGGCAGATGCCGGCATCGATAAAAACGTCCGCGGGTGGGAGAAGCCCAGCGACCACGTTCCGGTCTGGGTGACGCTCGCGGCCTGAGACAAAGCCGCCTGATTGAACCGTCCGCCGAGCGCGAGAGTGCTTAAAACCCGCGGCCGTGCTCGGCGAGGAAGGTCTTTTCTTCCGGCGTCGACTGACGACCCAGAACATCGTTGCGATGCGGAAAGCGGCCAAAGCGTGCCACGACATCGCGATGCTTCTCGGCAAAGTCGGTGTAGACATCATCGCCGAGCGCGGAGACCAAGCGCACGGCCTCGTTCTGATCGGCCATGTCTTCGCTGTGCTCGAACGGCAGATACATGAACAGGCGCCCGTCCACCGTCAGCCCACGATCCAAGCCTGCGTCCGTCGCGCCCTTGGCAATGCCGAGGGCAAGCGCATCGGTCGCGAACGCTTCGGGACTGTCGCGAAACAGATTTCGCGGGAACTGATCGAGCACGATGATGCCGGAGAGGGCTACGCGAGGCAGCGTCACGAACGTGTCCGGCGTGCGCGTCTTAAGCGTTCGATAGAGGCCGGTGAAGCGATCGGCGACTTGACGGTCGACATCTGCAGACGTCTGAAACCAGTTCTGCTTCTCAAGCTCTCCGAACCAGAAGCCGTGGACTTCGTCGGCCCACGCGAGATCGGCTTGTGCATCAGACATGCGCGAGCACCCTTGTTTGTCAGGCCCCGACAGGCGCCTTGAACAAACCTGGATTTGCAGGCGTCAGTTCCACGGACTCACCACAACCGCAGGCCGACGTCTGGTTCGGGTTGTTGAAGACGAACTGCGCCGAGAGCTTGTCGACCTGCCAGTCCATCTCGGTGCCGAGCAGATAGAGGATTGCCATCGGGTCGATCAGCACGCGCGCGCCATCCTGCTCGACCATCTCGTCGTACTTGCCGGCCTCGCCGACCCAATCCATCGTGTATTCCATGCCCGCGCAGCCGCCCT
Source organism: Pseudomonadota bacterium (assembly GCA_039816475.1). Taxonomy (GTDB): domain Bacteria; phylum Pseudomonadota; class Alphaproteobacteria; order Rhizobiales; family Hyphomicrobiaceae; genus JBCBWG01. The sequence goes on from JBCBXS010000004.1 coordinate 17,775, forward strand.
TGGTCACGCCGAGTTTCAGCGCAAAGGCGTCCGGCTTCGACGCCATCAGGCTTCGGATCTGGCTGGCTGCAGCGTCCGTCAGCGTCAGGACCTTCGGGCGCTCTGAGAGTGGCGTCGTCATTGGCATCGGCCTCGCACAAGCCTCGGGCGGGCGAACGTCGCCGGCCCGGCATCGCGAATATAAAGCCGGATCACGTGAATTGCGAGTTGACGAAGGGCGCGGCTGACCTGCGCCTAGCGCTCAAAACATATTGAGCGCAAGCTTTGCCTCATCCGACATCCGGCCCATGTCCCAGGGCGGATCGAACGTCAGGTTCACGGTTGCACCGCTCACGCCCGGCACCGAGGTTACTGCGTTCTCCACCCAGATCGGCATCTCGCCGGCGACCGGACAGCCTGGAGCTGTCAGCGTCATGTCAACGGTGACATGGCGGTTGTCATCGAGATCGATCTTGTAGATGAGGCCCAACTCGTAGATGTCCGCGGGAATTTCCGGGTCGTAAACGGTCTTGATCGCAGCGACGAGATCGGCGGTGATCTGCTCGAGCTCTTCCTTCGAGAACTTCGACGCTTCCGCAGCGCTGTCACTATCGGCTGCGTCCTTGCGGTCGGCCGCGGAACGATCCATGAGCGTCGCGCCGCGCTCGTCGGTCTCAGCCGCGGCATCGCTCATCGGGGTCGCGTTTTCGTCCATGGACTTGCTCCTCCAGCGGAGTTTGCGGGCAGCACTTTGCGTGTCGCGCGACGCGCCGGGTGCGCCTAGCCGAATAACTCGCGGGCCTTGTGCAGGGCGTCGACGAGCACGTCGACATCCTTCTTCGTATTGTAGAGCCCGAACGAGGCCCGGCACATCGCGGGGACGTCATACCGCTCCATCAAAGGCTGAGCGCAGTGGTGGCCAGCGCGGATCGCGACGCCTGAGCGATCGACGATCATCGACACGTCGTGCGGGTGCATACCGTCAACGTTGAAGGACACGATCCCGCCCTTGTCCGGCGTGCGTCCGTAGATCGTCACCCAGTTCAGTTCGCCGAGGCGCTGCTGCGCGTAAGCCGTCAACTCGTGCTCGTAGGCAGAGATCGCGTCAACGCCGAACTGCATCATGTAATCGAGCGCGGCACCGAGACCGACGGCTTCAACGATCGGCGGCGTTCCGGCTTCGAACCGGTTCGGGATTTCGCCATACGTGACGCGATCAAACCCGACGCTTTCGATCATCGAGCCACCGCCGAGAAACGGCGGCATCTTCTCAAGCAACTCGCGGCGACCATAGAGAACGCCGATGCCGGAGGGCCCGTACACCTTGTGACCGGAGAACGTAAAGAAGTCGCAGCCAAGTGCCTGCACGTCGATCGGATCGTGAACCGCCGACTGACACCCGTCGACGAGAACCGCAATGCCATGTTCGTGCGCGATCTCGGAGACCTTGCGCACGTCGACCCGTGTGCCGGTCACGTTCGACATCTGCGTCAGCGCGATCATCTTCGTGCGTTTGGTGATCAGCTTCTCTAGCTGATCGATCCGTAGCGTGCCGTCATCGTCGATTGGCAACCACTTGATCACTGCGCCACGGCGCTCGCGGAGCAGGTTCCACGGCACGATGTTCCCATGGTGCTCGAGCACCGACAGGATGATCTCGTCTCCTTCGACGATGTTCTCGCCGCCCCAAGAGTAGGCAACAAGGTTGATCGCCTCGGTCGCGTTCTTGGTGAAGACAATCTCTTCGGCTTCGCGCGCATTAATGAACCGCTGCGTCGTCGCGCGGGCGTCTTCGTAGGCCTGCGTCGCCGTGTTCGAGAGATAGTGGATGCCGCGGTGGACGTTGGCGTACTCGTGCCGGATGGCATGATCCATCGCCTCGATCACCGGCAGCGGCTTTTGCGCCGAGGCAGCGCTATCGAGGAATGTCAGCGGCTTCTTATTGACTTCGCGGAACAGGATCGGGAAGTCGGCGCGCGCACGTTCGGCGTCGAACGCTTTCGGAGCGCTCGCGAAGGGGTTCGGGGTCGCGCCCTGGATCGTGTCAGTCATCGCCATGTCGTCACTCCGCCAACCGCGGGGGCGGCAGGCGGCCGCCCGATCGTCAATTCTTGTGTGTCGCGGGTGGGCGCTTAAACCGCCCGCGCTGCAAGCCAATCTGCCGCGATCTTCATCACGGCATCGGCAACCGCGTCGTCTTTGATCTGCTCGATCGCTTCGCCAACGAACGATTCCATCAGCAATGCGCGGGCCGTGTCTTCCGGGATACCGCGCGCGCGCAGATAGAACACGAGATCGGGATCAATCTCGGCGCACGTCGAACCGTGCCCGCAAACGACATCGTCGGCGTAGATCTCAAGCTCGGGCTTTGAATCAAACTCGCAGGTCGGCGAGAGCATCAGCGCCTGCGCCATTTGCTTGCCGTCGGTCTTCTGTGCGATCTGCCGGACGACG
>JBCBXS010000500.1:0-1650 GCA_039816475.1 Pseudomonadota bacterium
ACTGGAGCGCACGCTGGTCGGCTCCGGCACCAGCTTCGCCCAGTTCCTCGATCGCGTTCGCGAGATAGTCGATATTCGGGCCCGATAGCCCGCGGGCACCGCGAATGATGTCGGCCTGTCGCTGCACCGGCAGCCGACCCGCGTATCCCGGATGCGCGCGTTCTACGATGTACGTCAGCGCTCTCACACGCCGGCCCGATCCGTCGTCGAGGTCCACCGGAACGCGCCGCTCGCGATAGACGCCGTTCACCTGTTCGCGCGCGCGCAGATAGGCATGCACCGCGCCGGCCTGATCGTCCGGCACGCGATAGGCGCGCCCGTGACAGACGCCACCGCGGTCCAGCCCCAGGACCAGTCCCGGTTTCCGTTCGGTGCCCCGATGATGGGTCGAGTAAACGCAGAACGCGCGCGCGTACCCCGTCAGGGTTGCCGGCTGCGCTTCGTCGAATGCGAAGCCCGGACGCCACATCAGCGAGCCGTAAGCGAACACCCAGAACCGTTCGCTCATTCGCCGGCCCGGCTCCGCCCCACCGCATCTGCCTGGCGCTTGTCATCGCGCTCATCGTCGCCTGCAACGGCGCGCCGCCCGAAGTCGGCTTCGGCGGTGTCCTGACCTGCGTCGATGATCCCGCGGCGAACATCTTGCGCGCGCGAAAACATCTCGAACATTGCATCGCCGTCGCCGTATCGGATCGCCCGCTGCAGGGCCGACAGGTCTTCGGAAAACCGGCCCAGCATCTCGAGCGTCGCCTCGCGATTGTTTAAAAACACGTCGCGCCACATGGTCGGGTCGCTCGCGGCGATACGGGTGAAGTCCCGAAAACCGCCTGCAGAAAACTTGATGACTTCTGTGTCGGTGACGCGCTCGAGATGGGTTGCCGTGTTGACGATGTTGTAGGCGATCAGGTGCGGCAGGTGGCTCGTTACGGCGAGCACCAGATCATGATGCGCCGGGTCCATGATCTCCACATTCGAGCCGAGCGCACGCCAGAATGCGGTCAACCGCTCGGTCGCGCGTCGATCGCCGTCCGTGTCGCGATCGGGCGTCAAGACGCACCAGCGCTCATCGAAGAGTTCCGCGAAACCTGCTTCAGGCCCGGTCCGCTCGCTGCCTGAGATCGGATGACCGGCGACGAACCAGACGCCGTCCGGGATATGCGGGCGGATCGCCTCGATGACGGCCATCTTGACCGAGCCGACATCGGTGACGATCGCACCGTCGCGCAAATGCGGGCCAATCTCCTCGGCGAGCGCCGCGTTCACGCCAACGGGAACGCAGAGGATCACGAGATCGGCGGCGTCAACCGCTTCACGCGCTGATGCGAACGCCCGCGAGACGAGACCGATTTGCTCCGCCGTTCGCCGCGTGTCCTCCGACCGCGCCGTGCCGACGATCTCACGTGCAAGCCCGCCGCGCTGCATTCCAAGGCTGAGCGACGAGCCGATCAGGCCGAGCCCGATGAGAGCGACACGCTCGAAAGGCGCGAAGGTCATGCCGCCGGCCGCTTCAGGAAGTCGCCGAGCGCGGAGACGACCGCACGGCATTCATCACCAAGGCCGATGGAAATGCGCAGCGCGTTCGGCAGACCGTAGGCTGCCATCTGCCGGACGATGATGTTTTGCGCGCGGAGAAACGCATCGGCGTCGGCG
>JBCBXS010000501.1:0-1641 GCA_039816475.1 Pseudomonadota bacterium
AACGAGGTTTGCGACGGCATCGGCTGATCCCCACACAATTCGTATCAATTGATGTGCGCGGTCGAACGCGTCAGCAGCCGGAATGTTCCGGTGATATGGGCGTCGACGTTGCGCGCCGGATGCGCCGAGGCGGTTGCGCCCGAACGCCCTGGCGATTACCCCGGGGCCTCAGGTTCCCCGAAGCAAGGCCACGCAAATGCGCCTCAGTCGCTATTTTCTGCCGATCCTGCGCGACACGCCCAAAGAGGCCGAGATCGTCTCGCATCAGTTGATGTTGCGTGCGGGCATGGTCCGCCAAGCGTCCGCCGGCATTTATTCCTGGCTGCCTCTCGGCCTGCGCGTGATGAACAAGATCGCCGACATCGTGCGCGATGAACAGAACCGCGCCGGCGCCGTCGAGCTTCTGATGCCGACGATCCAGTCCGCCGATCTCTGGCGCGAATCCGGCCGCTATGATGCCTATGGCAAGGAGATGCTACGCATCGTCGACCGGCACGAACGCGATATGCTGTTCGGGCCAACCAACGAGGAGCTGATCACGACGCTCTTCCGCGATGGTGTGAAGTCCTACAAGGACCTGCCGCGTAACCTCTATCACATCCAATGGAAGTTCCGGGACGAGGTCCGCCCGCGGTTCGGCGTCATGCGTGGTCGCGAGTTCCTGATGAAGGATGCTTACTCGTTCGACCTCACACCGGAAGACGGCAAGCGCGCCTACAACCGGATGTTCGTTGCCTACCTGCGCACGTTCGCGCGGATGGGATTGAAATCCATTCCGATGCGCGCTGACACAGGCCCGATCGGCGGCGATGCGAGCCATGAGTTCATCATTCTGGCCGAGACCGGCGAGAGCCAGGTGTTCGGCCATCGCGATCTGTTCGATGGCGCGATCCCGCCAGCCGAAACGGACTTCGATGGCGACCTTCAACCGATCGTTGATCGCTGGACGTCGCTGTATGCCGCAACCGACGAGCAGCATGATGAAGCGAAGTTCGTGGCGGAAGTGCCCGAGGATAAGCGGGTCTCAGCGCGCGGCATCGAGGTTGGACACATCTTCTTCTTCGGCACGAAATACTCGGAGCCGATGGGCTGTCGTGTGCAGGGGCCCGACGGTCAGCTTGTCGACCTGCAGATGGGATCGTACGGCGTTGGCGTCTCGGGGCTTGTCGGCGGTATCATTGAAGCAAGTCACGACGATGCCGGCATCATCTGGCCAACGCCCGTGGCACCGTTCGAAGTCGGCCTCATCAATATCAAGGCGACGGATGACGCCGCCGCTGCCGAATGCGATCGGCTCTATCGGGAGCTGTCAAACGCCGGCATCGAAGTGCTCTACGACGACACCGACGAACGCGCCGGCGGCAAATTCGCCACGATGGACCTCATCGGCTTGCCCTATCAGGTGAGTGTCGGCCCGCGCGGCCTCAAAGACGGTATGGCCGAGTTCAAGATCCGCGCGTCGGGTGAAAAGTCTGAGGTCCCGCTCAGCGGTGTCGTCGACCGGATCGTCGAAGATGTCACAGGATCGCGGGTTCTCGCGTAACGCTCCACCGTTCGTGGGCAGGTTTCGCGCCGTCCAGCCATATTCCGCCGCAATCACACCGATTGTGCGTGCGAGCGCTGGGGCGAGCCGCTACGTCG
>JBCBXS010000502.1:0-1637 GCA_039816475.1 Pseudomonadota bacterium
CGGCGAAAGCGTCCGGGGTCAGGCCCATCATGGTGCGGCCTGCCGTATCGAAGCTCGCGGTCAGCGTGAACGGCATCTGAGCCGCAGTGGCCGCGCGTGCCGCCGCCATCATCTCTTCAGCAGCCGACATCGTCTCAATCCAGATGATGTCGGCGCCGCCTGCCTTTAGGCCCTCGATCTGCTCGGCGAACACATCTTCCGCGTCCCCAGCGGTGAGCGGCCCGAGCGGCGCGAGCAAATCGCCCGTCGGGCCCACCGAGCCTGCGATGACGATCGGGCGATCGGCCCGCTCGGCCTCTTCGCGTGCAAGCTCGGCTGCCCGCTGGTTGAGCTCAATCACACGATCCGACGCGCTGTGCAGCGTCAGCCGTCGGGCGTTACACCCGAACGTGTTCGTCAGGATAATGTCGGCGCCGGCTTCGACGAACGACCGATGCAGCGCGCGGATCTTCTCGGGCGCGTCGGCATTCCAGAGCTCTGGCGCATCGCCCGAGACCAATCCCATATCGAAGAGGTTGGTGCCGGTGGCGCCATCGGCGAGCAGCCAGTCTCGTTCGCTGAGCAAGTCGTGGAGGTCAGTCATGGTGATCCGTCATCGAGCGTCGGCGACGTTTGAGCGAAGGCCGATTCGGGCTCCATTTACCAAGAGAGGCCAGCTCGTCCAGCACGCGGCTGTCGGTGAGCCAGTGACGGTTGCCCGGTCCTCTCATCGCGGGATCAGTCGCCAGTGCGTCAACAACGGTCGCCAAACGACAACCCGCCGCAGGCTGCTGACCTCATACTCACAAGCAGAGCCCGACCGGAGTGCGCCTGTGGCCAAACAGACAATTATCTACTGGCGGGATATCCCGGCGCAGGTCGTGGTGAAGCGCGGGCGGACGAGCGAGAAGCGCGAGTTGCCGGAGGTCTTTCAGCAGGCGATCGATCAGGCAGCCATGGTGGCCGGCGCGAAGGATTCAGACGCTTATCTCGCGGAGTGGCGCCGCGGTGATCCCGCCCCGGTCGAGCCGACGGACCTCGGCGAAGCCGCTGATACCGCCGTCGCCGCGCTTTGCGACGCCTACCCGAAAACACGCCTCGTCGAACTTGCCAAAAATGGTGGCCGGGAGACTGCCGATGTCCAGTGACCAGACACGCCCGACGCTTGCAGCCTCAGTCGAGGTCACGCCGAAGCAGATCGAAAAGGACCCAAGCGTCCTTGATCTGATCCCTCCGGCCACGCGCACCTACCTCGTCGATATCGGTGCCATGAGTGCGCCGGCCTGGGGCGCTGTGGCAAAGACGCTGGTCCGCAAGGGCCTCGAACCCGTGCCGCACATCGCAGCGCGCCGCCTCTCTTCGCACGCTGCGCTTGAAGAGCGCCTGTCCGCGATGGTCGGCGAAGCGGGTGTCCGGGACGTCCTGCTGATCGCCGGCGGTGCCGGTGCGCCGAACGGCCCGTTCGGTTCGACCGTGGACGTCCTCGAAACCGGACTGCTCGACCGCTACGGCATTCGCCGGATCGCCGTTGCGGGACATCCGGAAGGCTCGCCGGACATCTCAGACGCCGCAATCGCCGAGGCGCTCGCATGGAAGGCCGCCTTTGCCGAGCGGACAGACGCCGACATGCGGATCACGACGCAGTTCGGCTTCGATGC
>JBCBXS010000503.1:0-1625 GCA_039816475.1 Pseudomonadota bacterium
CACCCTCGGCTTTCTTCTCGTCGTCAGATTTCGCGTCGTCGCCTTCTGCGTTGTCAGCCGCCGGCGGCGCCTTCGCTTCCGGGCCTTCGTACGTGGCTTCGAGATCGATAATGTCGCGGAGCAGAACCTTCCCGTCGTTCAGCTCATCGCGCCAGATGATGATCGCCTGGAAGGTGAGGGGGCTCTCGCAGAGCCCGGCGATCATCGCCTCGTGGCCGGCCTCGATCCGCTTCGCAATGGCGATCTCGCCTTCGCGCGACAGCAGTTCGACCGTGCCCATCTCGCGCAGGTACATACGAACGGGGTCGTCGGTCCGGTCAGCCGGCTCTTTTGTTGCGACGGCCTTCGTTGGGACGTTCTGAGTTACGAGCGAACGGTTCTCGTCCGTGGCCCCTTCGTCAGCCTCGGACTCTTCGGCTTCCTCGTCCTGGTCGATTACGTTGATGCCCATATCGGAGAGCATCGCCATCACGTCTTCAATCTGCTCGCTCGAGACCTCGGACGACGGCAGCACTTCGTTCAGTTGGTCGTAGGTGACGTAGCCGCGCGCCTTTGCATTTTTGATCATGCGTTTGACGGCGGTGTCGGACAGATCGAGAATGGGGCTGTCCGAGCCACCATCCTGCGTCTGGGCGTCTTTTGCCTCGACCTTCTGGACCATGTGCGTTCCCTTAACTTGCTCGTGCGGGCGGGCTCAGCGACAGTGCGCGAGCCGGGCGCCCGAAGGTGGTGCCGCGTGCGGCGTTAACGTGCAGCGCAGGTTTCCCAGCGGCCACAACGTCGGCCGGACTGCGGGACACCAAACCGGAGCGAAAGCGATCCACGATCCGGGCAGCTCCCGGAGACGCGCTTGAAGCGCAGCGGAGTTTCAGCTCACGAGTGCGATGCCTCGGCAGTTTCTAACGAAGTCATAAGACGTTTGATTTCAATGATCCGGGCTTCATCTTCGGCGCTGCCTGATGCTTTGAAGTCACGCAGAGCGCGGTCAAGCTCCTGTTGAAGCTGCCGCGGCACGTGACAACGCGCCAACATGCGCTGCCACCCGGCCTCGACATGCTCGCGCGGTACATCAGGTTCTGAGCCGCCCTCTGTCGGCTTGCGCCGCCCCCGGTCGATCGAATCAAGAACCGTCTTCCACTTCGAAGTGTGGAGGTGGAGACGCAATGCTTCGGAGTCAAGTGAGATATGTCGAGCCTGCAGGGACAAAACAGCATCTCTTAAGCCGCACAGTCCTTCGTCGGAAAACGGCAGTTCTGCAATTTCCTCCGCATACTCCTGAATGAGCCAGGGGTGGTCGAGGATCATGCGCAGAAGCGTGAGGTCGCTCGGCGTTGCGTTCAGGCGGCCGGAGCCCGCATTTCCGGCGTTTCGAAGCACCGAGAACTTCGGCGGCAGTGGTGATGAACTGCCCTGCGTCCGGTCTGGACCGCCGCGACGGGCGGGGTTCGACCGAACGCCGCTCTCGGGCCGTCGGGATGAGCCGCCACGCCAGGCCTGAAACAGCCGGTCCCTGAAGTCCCGTTGATACAGTGTGCGGACGGTCTGATCCTCGATCCCTGCGACCAGCCCGAACAGCGCCCGCTCCAGCTTCGCCCGCCGCTCGGGCGTGTCCCAGTTGCCCTGCG
>JBCBXS010000504.1:0-1625 GCA_039816475.1 Pseudomonadota bacterium
ATTCCTGCCGCTTGCCCGCGGTGCCGGTATGCATCTCGTCCGCGCGCTGCCGTTCGCCAAGCGCGCGCTGATGCGTCAGGGCATGACCGGGTTTTCGATGCCGTCGCTGCCGCGCCTCGCGGGCCGATAAGCTGACGCTTGCGCGGGTTGCGCAAATTGGCTTTCACAAGCGGCTGAGGTTCGGATCAGCGACCGGAGCGCGCGGCACGTCTCATGACACAGCGGAACGGCGAAGACACATCGCGTCTGCGCGACCTGCAGTTTCGCCTCGAGTATTACGTCCTGCGCGCCATCGTCGGTCTCGTTCGCGTCCTACCGCTTGAGACGGCGACGGCGATTTCTGCGGCGAGCTGGCAACGCCTCGCGCCGCTGTTTGCCAAAAAACGCGACGACCGCGCGATGGCCAACGTCGCCATTGCGTTCCCGAACATGGCCGAAGGCGAACGCCGGCGGATCGTGCAGCAGCATTGGCGCAATCTCGGACGCGTCATGGCCGAGACGATGCAGCTCGACCGCATCCTCGCCGAGCCCGAGCGCATCACCATCAACGACCGCGCGATCTTTGAGCGGTACGCCAACAAGCTCGGCAATGCGGTCGGCGTGTCGCTTCATATGGGCAACTGGGAACTCGCGATCTGGCCACTCACGATTTCAGGGGCGAGACCGGCAGCCGTCTATCGGACGGTCAACAACCCGTATGTGGACCAGTATCTCCGCGACCAGCGCCGCGATCTCTATCCGGGCGGCTTGTTTGGGCGCGGCCGCGTCGAGGGTGATCACGGCGACGACCAGAGGACCGCGCGCCAGATCACGGCGTATGTCCGCGGCGGCGGGCGGCTTGGGCTCGTCTGCGATCTCTTCGACCGGTCGGGCATGCCGGTGCCGTTCTTTGGCAAGGACGCGCAAACCCAGGCGATCGGTGCCATCATTGCGCGGCGGACGGGTGCGCGGATCTGGATGTCGCGCTGCCGCCGGATCGGGACCAAGTCGCGGTTCGAGATCGATCTCAAGGAACTGAAGGTGCCGCGATCGGACTCGCTCTCAGACGATGTCCGCGCCGTCATGGTCGCGATGCAAGAGCAGTTCGAGGCGTGGATCCGCGAGACGCCGGAGCAGTGGATGTGGTCAAACCGGCGCTGGGAGTAGCCGTGCGCCGGACCGGCTGCACCGCAAGCCATGACCCGCAGATGATCAGTCATACCCGAGCAGCACACTTGAACGAGGCCGCAGCATGAGCGCGACACGGACGCCGCAGCAATTCTATTCGCCCCTCGCGATCGGTGCGCCGGAGCCCTATCGCGCACAGCCGACGCGGCTCGAGCGGATGATCCACTTCGTGCCGCCCCACATCGAGAAGATCACGGCGAAGCTCGGCGGGCTGATCCCGAAGGTCGATGTCGTGCTCGGCAATCTCGAGGACGCGATCCCGGCAGACCAGAAGGAGGCAGCGCGCGCAGGCCTCATCGCGATGGCCGAGGCGCACGACTTCGGCAGCACGGGTCTTTGGACGCGCATCAATTGCCTGAACTCGCCGTGGGGTCTCGACGACAAGCCACGGCAGTGTCGTGACCGGCGTCGGCCGGCCCTGTATGTCGCGCACGGTGCGGATCGCGAACCCCGGATCG
>JBCBXS010000505.1:0-1617 GCA_039816475.1 Pseudomonadota bacterium
CCAGTTGAGGCTGAAGATCTCCAGCGTGGCGGGTGTCAGGTCGAGCGCAACGCGCGCCTTCGGCGTCTCGAAGACATCGTCGACGGTCACGGTGACAGGTGTTGTGCCCTGGACGAGCTTTCCGACCGCGAGGCCAAGCTGCCGTCGTGCGCGCGCATTAAGCTCCGCGGTCAACGTGAGCGGGCGACCGCGCGCCGCGGACGGATCTGCGCGACGGGGCGCTCCTGTTCGGGCACGGGACGCAGTGGCCGGGTTGGGCAGGGCAACCGTCCATTTCAGTTTCGCCGGAACGCCGCTCAGCCGCAGGCGGCCATCCACATCGATCCGATCGCGCGCGAATGTAACCGTCGCATCGCCTTTCTCGACCGGCCGGCCCGAGATCGGACCGCCAGCGAGTTTCGCGTCTGCAATCTTCGCAGTGCCGAGCAAACGCACCGTGTCGCGCCCCTGCGTCAGCGCGCTGATGTTGGGAATTTCAACGCGGAGGGTCCCGGTCACCTGACCGTCGCCACGAATGTCATCAAGCGCACCGTTGGCGGCTGGAAGCTGAAGTTGAGGAAACTTCGCGAGCGCGACGACGGCAGGCAGTCGGGTCTCAAGCTCAAAGGCGGCTTCGCTCTGATAGTCCTCAGACCAGATCCGTGCGGTGGCATAACGAAACGTCTTCAGCGAGACGGGCGTGCCGTCGACGGACGCCGTTGCCCGGTCTGCGCTGATCTCGAGAGTCTCGTCAGCAATCCGAAGTTTCAGCGCGTCGGTCGAAAACACCGGCAAACCTTCAAGCGCGCTTGCCGCGATGCCGGTGCCATCAAGTGCGGCGAACATCCGCTGTCGCGTCTCGATCAGGCCGTTGCCCGCAGAGCGCTCGCGCACGCGATCGATCGTAACGGTGCCGCCGGACACCGCGCCGGACTTCACGTTGGCGAGGAACCAGGCGCGCGTATCCTCGGCGATCCCGGGTGGCCAGACGGCGCCGACGAGATCGAGCGGCACTTTGCCGACATCGGCGAACAGATACTCGATTTCACCGGCCGCCGCATCGAGTGTCCCGGTGGCGGCGACGCTGCCGCCGCCCGCCGCAAGCCGCGCTGTCTTGATCTTCACCTGCTGCGATGCTGCGAGATACCGGCCGCGCGCGTTCAACGTGTCGAACGGAAGTGTCCGCTGCCCGTCGGCGAGCGCGATGCGCCCATCGGTCCCGGAAACGGAAAACGCCCAGTCGCTGTCGTCACCGGCGTTGTCGGGATTGTCGAGCGCGCGAAACGTGCCGATCAGCGTCAGCGTGTTGCCGGCCCAGCGGAACGTGCTTGGCGCCATCGAAACACGGCCCCGGGCCGGATCGTAGGTCACATCGATCCGCGCCAGATCGAGTGAGGCAACGCGCGCGACGCCGCTTGCCGCAGGGCGCGGCTCGCCATCCCGCCCAGCGTTCGTGCGGATCGCAACGTTGCGCATCGCCGTTGTCATGCGCGCGGACGTCAGGGCGCCGTCCGGGGACAGCGCCAGCGCGACGCGACCGCCTGCTCGGCCGGCGAAAGCCTTCAGTGCGACGAGATCGGGAACAACAGCGCCGAGATCGGACGGGTCGACATCTCGGAAGTTTGCGACGACATCGAC
>JBCBXS010000506.1:0-1611 GCA_039816475.1 Pseudomonadota bacterium
CGATGACGGCGCCGGCTTCCTCACGTCCGAGGTCCGCTTGGGCGGAAGCAACGGCATCAGGCGCGTCGCTCGAATAGATGAGAACAGGCGCTGTGTCCGGTTGGCCGACGGCCCAATCGACAACGGCGTCGGCCGTTTCGTTGCCCGCGACGACGGCTGCTGGCTCGATTTTGCGCGCTGGCGTGCCATGCGCGACGGCAAATTCGATCTGCCCGCGGGTTGCAACGCTGCAGGAGCCGGCGAGGATTGCGGCACGGCCCTTTGCGCCCGAGATCGTGTCTGTTGGCGGGCGCTTAGTCAGCTGGCCCGCGTTGGCGAAATTATCGGCGAGGCCCATGGCGATACCGGATCCGCCGGTGATCAGCGCGTGATCGGCTGCGGCCTTCCCGAGCGTCATGAGATGCGCGTTGTCGATGGCGTCGGCGACGATGAAGCGCGGGCCTTCTGCGTCCGTCGAAGCGATCGCCCCGTGGACCGCATCCGGTCCGTCCGAGACGACCCTGGCATCAACGAGCATGACAGGACGGGACGTCTGGCGGCTCAGAACGCGGACGAGGTTCGCGTCCCGCATTGGCGTCAGAGGATGGTCACGCATCGGGCTCTCGGACAGCAATTGATCGCCGACGAAAAGATGGCCGTTGTAAACCGAGCGGCCGTTGGCCGGGAACGCAGGGCAGACGATTGCAGTTTGTCCGCCGAGACGTTCGAGCAGGGCTTCGGCGACGGGACCGATGTTGCCCTGATCGGTGGAATCGAAGGTCGAGCAGTACTTGAAGAAAATCTGTTGGGCGCCGGCCCCGACCAGGCGATCGCAGGCAGCAAGGCTCCAGGCGACGGCCTCTTCGACCGGGTTTGTCCGAGACTTGAGCGCGACGACGACAGCATCAACGTCGGCGAACTGCGCTTGAGCGTCCGGTACGCCCATAACCTGCACGGTCCGCATGCCGCTGCGCGCGAGCATGAGCGCGAGATCAGTTGCGCCGGTGATGTCATCGGCAATGGCGCCGAGCAGCATGGAGGGCTCCTTTGACGATCAGGGGCGACAAGTGTTGCGACAGGCGGCCGCTTCTGTCGAGGGCGATAACGCCGATCAGGTGGCTGCGCGTTCTGCGAGCACGCGCTGAAAGGCGAAGAACGGCAGGCTCGCGAACGCACAGTAGGCGGCCATGATCGCGAGCAGCGTCGAGAGTTCGAAGCCGGCGTCGATGAGCCAGCCGACGATGCTTGGCCCGAGCGCGCTTGAGAACACCATCGCGGCGACGAACAGCGCGCGGACGGCACCCAGATGGCGGGTGCCGTAGAGCTCGGCCCAGAGCGTGCCGCCGATCGTGACCGCGAACCCGGACGTCACGCCGAACAACGCGAAGGCCGCGTAGGCAACTGCCGGGGTTGAGCCAATCGCGAGGACGGACAGCCCGGTGATCAGCGGTAGAAGAAACACGGGCAGGAACAGCCGTGCTGACACCCGGTCGATGATCCAGCCGGCAATCACGCTGCCGATCACGGAGGTCGCCGCGTAGAACGGATAGCTCGCCGCGATTGTCGTCATGGTCCAGCCCTTGGTGTCGGCGAGGAAGGCCTGGTGGAAGTAGACCGATGTGACGATGAAGG
>JBCBXS010000507.1:0-1604 GCA_039816475.1 Pseudomonadota bacterium
ATAACGGACCGGGTCGGGGCCATCGACCCCACCCACCTCGGCTTCACGCTGCTGGTTGGCGTCCGCCTCCGCCTTCTTGCGTCGCTCTTCCGCCTCAGCGAGCGCGCGCAAGGCCGCCGGCGACCTGTTCACAGGCTCGGCGGGCGCATCTTTCAACGCTGCGTCGACGGCCTCGTCCTCAAGGACCTCTTCGTCCTCGATCGGGTCGTGCCGGGGCTTGGCGGTGTCTGGCATGGTGTCCGTCATCGCAGGGTCGTTGAGTTGCAATCGATCGGTAGCGTCACCCATATATACGCCAAGCGACGGGCGAGGATCAGCCGCCCGCGCCCACACGCCGCGCGCCCTATTCGAGTTGCAGGTTCCCATCGTATGTCGACGAATTTGATTAAGACCGGGATGTTGCTGGCCGCGATGGCCGGCATTTTCGTCGCGATCGGCGGACTGATCGGCGGCACCACGGGGATGGTGATTGCACTCGTCATCGCCGCCGGGATGAACGTCTGGAGCTATTTTAACTCCGACAAGATGGTGCTTCGGATGCACGGCGCGCATCGCGTCGACGAGACGACCGCACCCGATTTCTACCGCCTCACGGCACAACTTGCCCAGCGCGCCGACCTGCCGATGCCTGCGGTCTACATCATCGAAAGCGACCAGCCGAACGCGTTTGCGACCGGACGCAATCCGGAGAATGCAGCGGTGGCCGCGTCAACGGGCCTGCTCTCACGCCTCAGCCGCGAAGAAGTCGCCGGCGTCATGGCGCACGAACTCGCGCACGTTAAAAACCGCGACACGCTCATCATGACGGTGGCAGCCACGATCGCCGGCGCGATCTCGATGCTCGTCAACATCATGCAGTTCCAGATGCTGTTCGGTGGCAACCGCAATGGCGGCCCGCTTGGATGGATCGGCATGCTTGCTGCGATCTTCCTCGCGCCGATGGCGGCGATGATCGTGCAGATGGCGATCAGCCGGACGCGCGAATACAAGGCCGACCGCGTTGGCGGCGAGATTTGCGGCAATCCCCTCTGGCTCGCCTCCGCCCTGGAGCGCATCCAGGGCTACGCGAAACGCATTCCGAACGAGCGCGCGGAGGATCTGCCTTCAACCGCGCATCTCTTCATCATCAATCCGCTGACCGGTCAGGGCTTCGACAACCTGTTCTCGACGCACCCGAACACTGAGAACCGGATCGCCGAACTGCAGGAACAGGCGCAGGAGATGGGCCTGAGTGGCGGCCAGGCGATGCCGGCGCAGAGCGGGAACCCGACAGCCGAGACTTCAGCCGGTCCCTGGGGCCAGCGCGCAAGCGGCCAGCAGGGCGGATGGCGCGGCCCGTGGGGCTGACACCCGCATCCTCTCTGACGTGCCGCGCTAGCGCCAGTCACACCGTCGATCTTCGCGAATGACTGCGCCGCCTCAAAACCGGCGGCCGAAGCCGATCGCGGGGCAACTGTCGCGCGACGTCGCCGTCGCAGCCTTCCGGTTGATCACCACCGACGGACAGAGCCTGGATCAGGCTTTTACATCCGCCGTCTCCCGACACGCGCAAGCCCATCAGGATGACCTTTCCCAACGCGACCGTGCGTTCGCTCGCGCGATCC
>JBCBXS010000508.1:0-1599 GCA_039816475.1 Pseudomonadota bacterium
ATGCGCGGGATCGAACGAATCCTGAAGACAGTGCCGGCGCTTGAATTCGGTATCGCCGATACGACGGGGCGGGCTTCGACGTCCCATGTCAGCGGGCTTTTCAAACAGATCGTCAGCGCGTTTCAGACCGACGACGTGCGCTTCTGCTTCCACGGCCATGACACCTACAACTTAGGCGTCGCCAACGCGTTGGCAGCTTTCGATGCGGGCGTCACCGTGATCGACGGCGCCGCGGCCGGTCTTGGCGGCTGTCCCTTTGCGCCCGGCGCGTCGGGCAATACCGCCACGGAAGACCTTGTGTTTGCGCTCGAGCACATGGGCGTTGCGACTGGCATCGATCTCGAAGCGCTGCTTGATGCTGCTGACCTCGCCGCCACCGTTGCACCGGATCAGGCAGCCGGCCGCATCCGCCACGTGCCTCGGGCCCGCGTTCTCTCGGGCTTCGGCGCAGACGCCCGCGGCATCGCTGCATAACGTGCGGGCGCTTGCGCTCGCGCCAACGCCGTAGAGCCCGGCTGGCTGAACCGTAGGCGAGGGGCGATGCATCTCGATCTAGCGCGCGATTACGATCACGCCGTCAGGACGTTCGATTGGGAGCTACCTGCGCGGTTCAATATCGCCGCCGCCATTAGCGATCGGCACGCGCGGGCAACGCCCGATGCATCAGCGCTCATCTACGTGGCCGCCGACGATCAAGCCCGCGTCTGGACGCACGGTGAGATCAACACCGCTGCCAACCGCCTCGCGAACGCATTGCAAGGCCTCGGCATCGCGCCCGGCGACCGCGTCGGCGTCCATCTCCCGCAATCGCCTGAATGCCTGATCGCACATATCGCAATCCTGAAGCTCGGCGCGATCGTCGTCCCGCTGTTCCGCCTGTTCGGGCCGGACGCGCTTTGTTTTCGCCTCGGCGATTGTGCCGCCGTTGCGCTGATCACTGAAGCGGACGGTTTCGACGCGATCTCAGCCGACCTCGCAGCACTCCCCGCGCTTGCGACCACCATCACCGTTGGCGGCGTCCGATCCGGCGCGCGCGCCGACACCCATGACTTCGAGACGCTCGCACAACGCGGCGCGGCAACGTTTGCGACGCGCAACACCGCCGCGGACGATCCGGCGCTCATTATCTACACGTCCGGCACCACCGGCCCGCCGAAGGGTGCCCTCCACGCCCATCGCGTCTTGATCGGCCATCTGCCGGGCGTCGCGCTGCCACAGGATCGGTTCCCGCAGCCGGGCGATCGCTTCTGGACGCCGGCGGACTGGGCGTGGATCGGCGGGCTACTCGATGTGCTCTGGCCGTCGCTCTATTGGGGTGTGCCGGTGGTGGGCGCCGCCCGCGGCCGCTTCGATCCCGCATGGGCGTTCGATCTGATGGCGCGCCACGACGTCCGCAACGTCTTCATGCCAGCGACGGCGCTGCGCCTGATGCGCCACGACGTGACGTCGGCCAGCGCTCATCGCGCCCGGCTCCGCTCACTCGGCTCGGGCGGCGAAACGCTCGGCGGCGATCTGATCGCGTGGGGTGAAGACGTCCTCGGCGTGACGATGAACGAGTCCTACGGGCAGACGGAGTGCAATCTGGTCGTTGGCACCTGC
>JBCBXS010000509.1:0-1551 GCA_039816475.1 Pseudomonadota bacterium
GGCAAGGTCGTCCAACCCAAGGGCACGGCGCTCAACAAGCGCCAGAGCAAAGCGGGCTACATCCTGCTTTGCGTCGCGCGTCCGCGCACCGACTGCGTGCTCGAAGTCGGCGTCGAAAGCCACGGCGACCTGTATGAAAATCCGTTCGCCAGCGCTCGGCCCTCCGGCTGACGCAAAGGCGTTCGATGTCGGGATGTGAGGGACGAACCAGATGCAAAATTCAGACCCATCCAGTCCGGATGGCATCACCACGATGGTTGCACTGGAGCGGCCCGCACTTCCGAACCCGGAACGCCTCGTGTCCCGATTATCCGAGCAGATCGGATTTCTCGGTGACGCGGATTACACAGCGAACGAGACGAACTTCATCCTGCCGACGGTAGACGGTACCGTCTTCATCTCACTCTTTGACTTTCCCTACCCGCGCGACGAGTGGGCTGATCTTGCAGCCCGCAATTGGCAGTGGTCAGCCGCAGCGGAGGCGGGGCCTCGCCAAAATGCCCACCTCGTCATTCACAGTAGCTTTCCGGCGGACCCGCCTCTCAAGGCACATCTCAAACAAGCGGCAATCGTTGACGAAATCCTCAATCAGTTACCGGCCGTCGGTGTTGTTTGGGCCAGCGCACTCAACAGCCCTGAAAATTTCAGGCGGTCGTTCGCAACGTCAAAGGACGGCGGCGGCCCACCTTCGCTGTCCTGGATTCTGTACCAAATGTCGTCAACACCTAAGGGATCGACCGTCATTTCAACACTTGGTCTCAATCGCATGGGTTTGATGGAAATCGAGGGTAATCCCATCCCGTTGCCGGCCGACAAGGCCTTGTTTCTCGCAAACGCTGTCGCGGTCCTTCTGATGAAATCGGGGCCGGTTATCGGGGATGGCGACACCGTCGATGGTGCAGATGGTCGACCAGTACGTGTGCGTCATGCGCCATCCTTCCGCGATGGTGTCGGGACGGTGTACCGTTTGGACTTTGGCTTGCCACCGTATGAGGGCGGTGAACCGAGGTCGGCGAAACGCAGCGTGTTCCGCCGTCTCTTCGGACGGCAATGAACTAGCGACGTCGGCCAGCGCCGGTCACTGTCGCCTGAAGATGCGCGCTAGAATCCAGACGATGAGCCTTGCCGCAGCCACGACGCTTATCCCGGTCGGCGAACCGCGTACCGCCCAGCCGCGACGGCGCGCGATCTCGTCTTCTTAGGCGTCCGGATCATCGGGCGGGACGACGCCCTTTTTCAGGATGATGTTGCCGTAGAGGCGTCGTTCGCCGGTTTGGACGACGGCGAAGGCGTCCGACGCGCGCTCGTAGAAGGCGAAGCGTTCGAGGCTCGCGATCTCGGCAGGGTTGTCGGCGACGCGGTTGATAATCTCCTGAAACGTCGCGACCACTGGCGGGACCTTCTCCGGATCGCCGACAACCTGCATCACGTGGGCAGGCGCCACCTCAAACGCGTCCAGCGGCATTAGCGCCAGAACGGCTTCGAGAACGCCGGTCGCCGCGATCCCGTCGAGGCGCACGCATTGCGGTCCGATGCTCTCGGCCGGGAAGT
>JBCBXS010000050.1:0-11899 GCA_039816475.1 Pseudomonadota bacterium
CGTCGTTCTGGCCGTAGAACTCGAGCTTGCGGATATCGACCTTGCCGACAAGCGCTGAGATATCCTGGTTGTTCTCGTCACCGGGCTCGGTCTTGGAGATGCAGATCTGGCGGAGCCGCGACGGGTGCAGCTTGACGACTGAGAACTTCGAGATGTCGCCGCCGAACTCGTCGAGCCGCTTGATCGCCCAAGGGCTCATCAGTCCCGACAGTTTGCGGGTTGGGATTCCGTAGCGCTCTTCGAGCTGACCGCCCATCGTCGCCGGATCGAACAGTCCGAGCGGGCTTTCAAAGATCGGCGAGATCTCGTCACCAGCTTTGAGCGCATAGATCGGACAGTGCTCCATCAACTCTTTCAAGCGCTCGGCGAGGGACGACTTTCCCCCGCCAACGGGCCCCAGCAGGTACAGCACCTGCTTGCGTTCCTCGAGGCCCTGCGCTGCGTGCCGGAAGAACCCGACGATCCGCTCAATGGTCTCTTCAAGCCCGTAGAAGTCCTCGAAGGCCGGGTAGATCTTGATGGTGCGGTTAAGGAAGACGCGGCCCGTGCGCGTGTCCTTGGCGGTGTCGATGAGCTGCGGCTCGCCGATCGCCTCGATCATGCGTTCGGCTGCACTCGCAAACATTGATGGATCGGCTTTGCAGCCGTCCAGGTAATCCCGCAGCGACATCTCCGTCTGCTGCTGGCGCTCATAGCTCTTCGAGAAGACATCGAAGATTTCGTCCTGCGTGGTCATGTGGATCTCGCTCGCGCTCTCGGTCTCTCGATCAGTCCCGCGATCGCATGACGATCAGCGGCTGTCGCAATCTTCCGGCTCGTACCCGCGCGCCTTATTCGTCCGCAACGCGTCGCGGGGGCCCACCTCGTCAGGTTACCATAGTTGTCCCGCCCGGTCTGAAGCGAAGCGCCTCGCGCGGGAGCCTGTGTGAACAACGCTGGCCGTCTCTTATTCATACTACGAAAACAAGCGGCAGAACTGCGTCATCGCGTAGGCGATGGCGTCGGACTATTGCCCAATTGGAAAGCAGTTGGCCGAAGACATCTGCGGCAAGTGTCGCGATCCCGGCGCGCTGATGCCATGACGCCCGGCTCTGCGGTTTGGTGACTGAAAGTTCACGTGAAATTCTGATCTCCCGCGCCTGCGGCGGAGTGGCGCCGCGCGGCGGCCCGTCCGCCTCCGGTTGCGCCGCGCTGAACTAACGCACAATCGCGCGTTCTGTTGCGCAGCGATCGGGCGGAGCGCTCCGGCCGGAAAACGCCATAACCAGTTTGTTGCGCTTTCGTGACGCGGGCCTGTGCAAGAGCGTCTGCTTTCGGCGTGCGGCGCGGTCAGCCCTGACGCAAAGGTGATTTCGCGATGCGCCGCAGCGTGTAGCTGTTGCCCTGCTTCGCAGCCCTCAGCCGTGCGCGTTCAAGCGACTTCGCAGCCGCGCGCCGTTCCGCCTTCGTAGTGGCTCGGGCCCCGGCGAGTTCGGCTGCAAAGCGGTCGTACTCGGCGCCGAATGGCGCAGAGCCGTGTCGGCGTGCATGACGGCGGGCGGTGCTGATCTCTGCAAGCGCCTCGTCTGGCCGGTCGCAGATCTTGCAGATGATCGACTTGATGTAATGGGCGAGCGCGTCGGAGGCGCGGCCACCAGCTTCGCCGTAGCGGGCGATCGCAGCATCGATCGTCTTCATGGCGTCGCCCGGATCGACGGAGGCGCGCGCATGGGCGAGGAGAAATTCGGCGTAGCTTTCGAGGCCGGCATCCCCCATGCGACGGCAGACGGCGCGGGCTGCGAGCGCAAGTGCCGAGCACTCCGGCTCGTCGCGCCAGAACGCGCGCAACGCCTGCAGACAGAGCACCTGCGCCGTCAGCCGCGTGTTGCCAAACGCTTCTGCTTCCGCCTGCAAGGTGTCGTCGGCGTCACCGCAATCGGGGTGGGTCAGCGCACGGGTCGTTGTGCGGAACGCGCGGGCAAGCAGCGCCTGCCGCGTGAAGAAGCGTGCTGCCTCGTCATCGCCGAGCGCATCGAGATTTTCGAGCAGACCGTCTAAGACGGACGCCGGCATCAGATCGACGCTGCGGCGAATGAAGCCGCAATCGTGCGCGTCCATGGCGCGCCCGCGGGCGAGCGCGAACCGCTCGATTGGATGGTCGCCGGAAAGCGCCTCGAGACCGCTGAGCGCCTTCCGCGCTGCCGTGGCCTGTCCTGTGAGACGAAGGACTTCGTGAAGCGCGACGTAGCCGCGGATGCGCAACCAATGGCCCGAATGACCGAGGCGCGCCGCGGCCTTTGAAGCTCGAAACAGCGCTGGCGCAACGCGCGGGTCTTGAGAGCCGAGCTGCGTGCGGATCTGCTCAGCGTAGGCGAGCGTCATCCGCGCTTCGAGATGATCACGGCGGCGGGCCGGCACGCGCTTGACGATCGAGAGGCCGCGTTCGAGGCAGCCGATGGACTCGTCGAGCCGGCCGTCAGCTGCAAACGTGAGACCCGCTTCCGCCCAATGTTCAGCGGCGTCGGCGAATTGCGCGTTGGCCTCAAGCTGTCGGGCGACATCGTCCTGCGCAACGGTACCGTCGGCTTTGTCGTGCGTCAGGGTCCAAACGATTGTCTTCAGAAGGCGCGCGCGGTTCTGCGGCGTGAGTGCTGCCTGCGCCTGGCGTCGGACAACGTCGTTCGCGAAGTGAAACGTCGCATCGGCGGGCGTGTGCCGCAGCGTACCGTTGGCAACGAGTTCGGCCATCATGGGCGCGATCCGCTCCGCTTCGATCGCGCACAGCTCTGCTGCCAAAGCGACGGTGAAGGGGATCTCAAACAGCGACAGTACAGTTGCGAGGGGTTTGAGGTCGCCAAGTTGATCAAGCCGCGCGTGGGCGCTTGGCCAACCGGTTTCGCTTAACAGCGCGTCGGCTTCGATTGGGGCGCCGGCAATCACGCGGCCGCGGAGCCGCCGGCAGAGATCGTCAAATGCGGCCGGGTCGCGCGTTACGGGTTTGAGCTCCGACGCGCGAAGAATGTGATCGCAACGGTGCTCCGGCAATTCGGCAACGGCGAATGCGAGTGCTTCCGTAAGCGAGAGCGGTGCGAGGCAGATCGGCGCCGGCTGCCCGGACGTGTCGGGGTCAGCGGCAGGTGCGGTCCGCATAGCGGTGACGCAGGCGATGTTGTCCAACGTTGCCGCCTCGGCGATCACCTGCGTCGCCAACGCATGCTCCGAGCAATCGCGGGCATGTCCGTAATCGAGCGTCACCACAACAGTGGCGGTCCGGGCAACTCGGTCAAGTGCACGACCAATAACGGCGGCATCCGCTGCGATACGTTCGACCGTTGGCGGGTGAGCGCTCCCAATGCGTCCGAAGATCAGCTCGTGAAGGCCCCGCCATGCGTCGGCCGATTGAGGGTCGTTCGGGGCCGTCTTGAAGGCCTCGCCCGCGAGCATTGCGTCCGGGGGCACCTCGCCGAGCAGTGCTGCGAGATCAAGTGCGATGCCGATCACAAAACGATTGTACCGCGCAGTCGTCGCCGCATCCCGCGTCGGGATCGCAAGGTTGAGGAACCGCCAGGTGATAGGTGCTGCGGCCGGGAGCGCGCGCAGCAGTCGCGTCTTGCCGGAGCCCGCTTCGCCGACAATGGCGATCGGAGCCTTCGCAGTGCCGCCAAGTGTTCGTGTGCAGGCCTCCACAACCTTGCCGAGCGTATCGCTTCGCACGCTGTCATCGCGAAATGCGACTGCTGCGAACGCGGAGATCGGGACTTCGAAGAACGCCGTGTCCCCACTGCCGCTGATCCGCGGTCCGGTCGCCTGCACGTTGATGCCCATCCGTTCGCCGGCCGCTTCGCTGACGAGGACGCGCAAATCGGTGCGAACGTGGCCGGGCATGAATGCAAGCCGCGGCGTTGCCATCGACGACGACAGGGCGAGCGCTGAGCCGGCAGCGAACTCCCGCTGGCGGCGCGCCGATGCCGAGAGCGTGCCCCGATGGTTCAGTATCGCCTCGTCAATGCAGGCGATCACCGGCGCGCCGACAGACCCGAAGATGCTGAGCTGCTTCATCGTCGCGGCCAGCCGTGCCGGGTCCTCGCACTCGATGGAGTGCCGGCCCCAGGCGATCGTCACGGTCTCTTCGCCGCTCTCGAGCACGCTGCCGTTGAAGCAGTTGGCGATCGCGCGCGCGCACTGTCCAAGCCGCTGACGTGCGGCCATGAGGTCAACGCGATAGGGCGCGGTCTCTGGGAGATGAAGCGTCAGGACGAGAAGGCGGCGCGTATCCTGCGGACGTTGAAAGCGTTCGAGCCACGTCTCGGCCGCATTCCCCTCTGGCGGGAAGACGGATGGCGCGGGCTCGAAGTTCTCAAACAGACGCATGATGAATGGCAGACAGCCGGGCGGTGCGGACGGGGCGAAGCCATCAGCCTATCTAGAGGATGTGTACAAACGTTCAGAGGACGGCTCATGCGACGAACGGCGCACACAGAAAGTCGCACTGCGACAGGTTGGAGCGCGCTTGGTGCCTAGAGCGTGGCGCCATTTCTGATGGGCTTGCGGACCCAGATCATGGGAAGTGCGTCGCGGAGGAGCGCTTCGACGTAGCGCGCAAACGAACGGTTAACCGTGAGTTCAAATCGGTCGTCGTCAGGACCGTTCGGACGGCGGGCGAGCACGATTTCTGCCCGCGCAAATACGGTGCGGGTGCAATGCCCGGCGGCAAACGCGCTTCGATGCACGTCGAGCGGGGTGCCTGTTGCAAGCAACGCTTCGGCGCCGGGGCCGGTAATGTTGAAGGTGACGTGGCGGTCGCTGACGTTGACGACCGAATGCGTCCGATTGCCGAGCGTGACACCGAGACGACGCTCGATCCCTGCTGCCGAAGACCGGTCGGCGCGAAGCCACCATTCATCAGGCCCGAGCCGCAACGCTTGTCGCGGCTTGGCCGCGCCCGACGTGTCCTCGGCGCCGTTGGTCGCCACGTTGATGTCGGCGGTCAGATCAAAGCCTGCCGCATCGCCGACCTCGCGGGCGGTCGCCTCAGCAAGCCGCAAGACCCAAACCGCGTCAGGCTCTGCGATCTCGACGCGCGTTTCAGATGTCGCCACGGGATCGTCGCGGCCGATCTGATCGGTGCGCGCGCCGCCAACGCCGTCCGAGGACACCTCAGCCATGGACGCGCTCCCCGTTTGGATCGACGAACACCGGCGACACGATGCGCGCCTCGGCGAAACCTTCAGGGGTCGTCACGTGCACGGTGCCGTTGATCCGCAACCGCCCGTCCTTCACGACCGCCAAAGCGAACGGATGTCCAAGCGCTGCTGACGCGTAGGACGACGTCACGTGGCCGATCATCGGGACCGGGATGGCGTGCGCCGGATCGTCGACCACCTGCGCGCCTTCCTCGAAGCGGATGTCGTCGGCGAGCGCGCGCAGACCGACGAGCTGTTTGCGGCCATCGGCGACGATGTCCGGCCGCGCGAGGGACCGCTTGCCGATGAAATCAGGCTTCTTCTTCGAGACGAGACTGTCGAGGCCAACATCGTCCGGCGTCATCGTGCCATCGGTTTCTTGCCCGACAATGATGAAGCCTTTTTCGGCACGCAGGACGTGCATCGTCTCGGTGCCGTAGGGCGTGATGCCGTGCGCCTGGCCGGCCTCGTGGAGCGCCACCCAAACGCGGCGGCCTTCGCGCGCAGGGACATTGATCTCGTAGCCAAGCTCGCCGGTGAACGACATGCGCATCAGACGACAGGGGGCGCCCGCAATGCCGCCCTGGCGGATCGACATATGCGGAAACGCGGGTCCGGCGATGTCGATGTCTTCGACCAGTGGTGCGATGACGTCGCGCGCCTTCGGGCCCTGCACGGCGATGGTTGCCCACTGCTCGGTCGTCGAAGTCAGGAAGACGGCGAGGTCCATCCATTCCGTCTGGAGGTAGTCCTCCATGTGCGACAGCACGCGCGGTGCACCGCCGGTCGTTGTCGTCACGTGGAAGCGGTCGTCGGCCAATCGCGCGACGACACCGTCGTCCATGATGTAGCCGTCCTCGCCGAGCATCAGGCCGTAGCGGCATCGCCCAACGGGCATCGCCTTGAGCCCGTTTGTGTAAACGCGGTTCAAGAACTCAGCGGCGTCCGGGCCGACAACTTCGATCTTGCCGAGCGTCGATGCATCGAAAAGTCCGACGCTTGAGCGTACGGCGGCGCACTCACGCAGGACGGCGGCAGACATGTCTTCGCTGTTCTGCGGGAAATACCAGGCGCGCTTCCAGTTGCCGACGTCTTCGAAGACGGCGCCGTGGGAGGCCGCCCAATCATGGATCGGTGTCGTCCGCTCCGGATCGAGCAGCGGTCCGCGCGCCTGCCCCGCGATCGTCCCGAACGTCACCGGCGTGTACGGCTGCCGGAACGTCGTGGTGCCGACTTTCGGGATCGGACGGTCGAGCGTACCGGCGACCAGGCCGAGCGCGTTCATGTTCGACGACTTCCCCTGATCGGTTGCCATGCCGGTCGTCGTGTAACGCTTGACGTGCTCGATGCTCTCGAACCCCTCGCGGACGGCGAGCTTGATGTCCTTAGCCGTCACGTCGTTCTGGAAATCGATGAATGCGCGCTCGCGGGCGACATCGCCGGATGTCGGCATGACCCGGGCGGGCTGAAATCCGGCATACGAGGTCGATGCGGTCGACGAGAAAGTGCTCTCTGCGAGGCCGGCCGCGTGACGGCCCGCCGCATCACCCTCGGCAAGGCACTTCGCGAGATCGAACGCGCCGTTGCAGGCCCCGACGCTTTGCTCGGCCTGGACGGAGGCGTTGGGCAAGAATGCGTCGCGACCGGCATCGAAATAGAGTTGGCCGCGCGATTGCGAGAAGAGATGCACCGCGGGTGTCCAGCCACCGTGAAGACCGACGGAATCACACGAAAGCACCCGCGTCGCGCCGACCGTTCCGTCCGCCTCGATGGGGGCTGCCATCACGCTGTCGACGCGCGTCCGCCCGCCGGTGCCAACGACCGTATGCGCGGTGAGGACTTCGATGCCGGCGGCCTCTGCGTCCGCCAATTCCCGCCCGCAGTCTTCGCGCAAGCGCATATCAACGATGCGCACGTCGCGGCCCGCGGCTCGGAGATCGCGTGCGGTCTGATAGGCTGACGCGCCGGTGGTCGCGATGACGGTGCGGTCGCCCGGCAGGACAGCGTAGCGGTTGAGATAGGTTCGGATCGCATCGGCGAGCATGATGCCGGGGCGGTCGTTATCGCGGAAGACGAGCGGGCGCTCGTGCGCGCCCTGCGCAATGATGACCTCGCCGGCGCGGACCTGCCAAAGCCGCTCGCGCGGCAAACCTTTGGGCGGGTCCGCAAGATGATCAGTGACGCGCTCGGCCAGCGTGATGTGGTTGTGATTAAAGTATCCGAACGCCGTCGTGCGCGGCAGCAGGATGACGTTCTCACGTGCATCGAGCGTTGCGATCGCCGCGGCGACCCAGGTGCTGCCCGGCTGCCCGTCGATCTCAGCCGTCGCGTCGTGAAGAAGCGATCCGCCGGGCTCGGATTGCTCATCGCATGCGATAACGCGGAGGCCGCTTTCGGAGGCGGCAAGCGCGGCTGCGAGACCGGCAGGCCCCAGCCCCGCGATCAGGACATCGCAGGTTGCGTGATGATTGACGTAGCGGTCCGGGTCCGGTTCGGCGGGTGCCGCGCCAAGCCCGGCCGCGCGGCGAATGATCGGCTCGTACAGCTGTGTCCAAGCGGTCTTCGGCCACATGAAGGTCTTGTAGTAGAAGCCCGCCGCGAACAGCGGTGCGAGGCGGTCGTTGATCGCGCCGATGTCGCGTTCGAGCGACGGGGTGTGGTTCTGCGAGGCGAGCTTCAGACCCTCGGTCAGCTCGACGACGGTTGCACGATTGTTCGGGTCGCGACGCCCGGTGCCGCGATCGACATCGAGCAGCGCGTTGGGTTCGTCCGTTCCCGCCGAGAGAACCCCGCGCGGGCGATGGTACTTAAACGAGCGGCCGACGAAGTGCACGCCGTTCGCGAGCAACGCGGAGGCAGCGGTATCGCCGGCATACCCCGTCAGACGACGCCCGTTGAACGTGAAGTTCAGCGGCTGGCTCCGGTCAATGCGGCCGCCTTCAGGTAAGCGATAGGGCTCTGCCATCACTCACCGGCTCCGGTTGTGAGGTCGGGTCTTGGTGCGCCGGCGGGATAGGTTTCGAGAATGCGATCGCTGGCCGTATCACGCAGGGCATTGAACCAACGCTGACAGCCGTGGCGATGCTGCCAGCGTTCGGCCACGACGCCCTTTCCGTTGCCGCGATAGAACAGATGCTCGGCCCACGCCGTGTCGTCGAGACGGCCCGGATCAGACGGTCGCGCGATGTGCGCCTCGCCACCGCAATAGAACTCCAGTTCGGAGCGTAGCCCGCAGTAGGGGCAACGGATCATCAGCATGGGTCGGGCTCCTCTCAGCCCAGGCATCTCACACGTTTTCACCGACCGCACGGCCCGACCGGCAAGCCGCGCATTTCAATCGTCCCGCAGGCGTCACCGCGTCTGATCAAAATCCGCCATTCCCTTGATCCTCAGGAACAAAGCGGAGGGGCAGACGGTTTGAGACACAACCGAGCGTTGGCGAAGGCGCCGCGCTCCCGGAACCGAAATTGAGATGGGAAGACACAATGAAACGCAATCATCCGGGTGTCGTAGCGACACTGACGTCAGCTCTCTTGCTGGGCGTCTCCTCGGTTGCGCTTGCCCAGTCCGCAGCCGAGCCGGCTGTCGAGGGTAAGGCCGGCGCAGCCGCACCGAAGCGCGTCATCGAAAAGCAGGGCGGCGAGGCCCCGAAGGCGGAACGCGCTGAGCCGCAGGCGGAGCGTGCCGAGAAGGCTGCCGATCGCGCCGAGCGCAAGCAGCAGGCCTCCGACGCCAAGGCAACGCGCGCTGAAGAGCGTGCCGAGCGCAAGGCTGAGCGGGCCGAGAAGAAAGCTGAGAAAGCTGCCAAAGCAGATGCAAAAGGAGATAAGGCTGAAGCCAAGGCTGCCAAGGCGGACGCTGATGCAGACGCCAAGGCCAAGAAGGCTGACGCTCGCGCTGAGGAGGCTGCCGACAAGGCAGACGCAAAGGCGCAAAAGGCTGATGCCAAAGCCAAGCGCGCTGAGCAGGCCGCGGAGCGGAAAGCCGATCGCGTTGAGCGGAAGGCAGAACGTGCAGAGCGCCGCGCCGATCAGGCTGACAAGAAGGAAAACGCAGCCGCTGCAGCTCAGCCGGACGCCGAGAAACCGTCTGATGCTTCGGCCACGGCGAAGTCCGAACAGGCCAAGCCAGAGGCCCGCGAAGCCGTCAAGCAGACCGCCGATACCGAGAAGCCGGCGGACGCCAAGCGCGAGACGCAGGCCGCTGACGCCAACGCCGAGCGCGCCGAGCCGGAGAAGGTCCGCACCGTCCGTCTTCGTGGCGAACGCCGCACCCGCGTCATCGACCGCCTCGCGGAACACCGCAAGGAGCGGAAGGCGCGTCGCTACGATCGGGCAAACGTCACAATCTCAATCGGCAGCGCAATTCCGACTGCGTGGACCTACTACGAGCTGCCGCCGCAGATCGTTGAGATCGAGCCGGTCTATCGCAACTACCACTACGTCGTCGTGGAGGATGACTACGTGATTGTGAACCCGCGCACGCGGAAGATCGTCAAGGTCATTCGCGCCGATGGCAGTGACGATGATTTCGAGGTCACCCAGCGCATGCGCCGCGACATTCTCAATATTGTTGACCGCAGCGGCCTGTCGATTTCGATCGGCGCGCTTTCGATCGACATCGGCAAGGACGTGCCGGACCGCTTCGAGCGTCGCCGGTTCCCGGCCGATCTCGTCGACCGGTACCCGGAACTGGATGATCACCGCTACGTGGTGACGAAGCGGAACGTGCTGGTTGTCGATCCGAACAACGGACGACTGGTGGCGCGGATCGCGCGCGGCTAAGCCGGAATGGCGTCAGACTTGAGAGGGGCTGCGCGGGGAGACCCGCGTGGCCCTTTTTCGTCGCGCGCGTCGCGCCCGGTCGCTAGTGCGCGACGGCCGCCGCGGCCGCCTCGTCAATCAGGCGGCCGGTCTCAAAGCGGCTGAGCGCAAACGGGGCTGCAATCGGATGCGGTTCGCCGGTTGCAATCGTGTGCGCGAACACGTGCGCAGAGCCCGGCGTCGCCTTGAAGCCGCCCGTGCCCCAACCGCAGTTGACGAACAGCCCCGGCACCGGCGTCGTCCCGATGATCGGCGAACGGTCCGGTGTGCAATCGACAATGCCACCCCAATTGCGCAACATCTTCATCCGCCGGAACTGGGGGAACAATTCGCAGATCGCCTCGAGCGTGTGCTGCGTGATGTGGATGCCGCCCTGCTGCGCGTAGGAGACGTACTGGTCGGTTCCCGCGCCGATGACGAGTTCGCCTTTGTCCGATTGCGAGATGTAGGCGTGGACGGCGTTCGACATGACGACGCACGGGAAGACTGGTTTCACCGGCTCCGACACCAGCGCCTGCAGTGGGAAACTCTCAAGCGGCATGCGCAGCCCGGCCTGGGCCATCACAACACTCGTATGCCCGGCGGCCACCACGCCGACCTTGTCCGCCTCGATCGTGCCGCGCGTTGTCTCGACACCGGTGACGCGTCCGTCGGGCGCGCGCGTGATGCCGGTGACTTCGCAGTTCTGGATGATATCGACGCCGCGCTGATCGGCACCGCGGGCGTAGCCCCAGGCAACCGCGTCGTGCCGCGCAACGCCGCCGCGCCTCTGAAGTGCTGCGCCGAGGACGGGATAGCGAAGGTTGGCTGAGATGTTGAGCGGCGGGCAGAACGCTTTTGCTTCAGCCGGTGTCAGCCACGCGTTGTCGACGCCGTTCAGGCGGTTTGCGTAGACGTGGCGCTTACCGCTTTGCACATCGTGATGGTTGTGCGCGAGCATCATCACGCCGCGCTGAGAGAACATGACGTTGTAGTTGAGGTCCTGGCTGAGCCCCTCCCAGAGCTTGACCGCGTGGTCATAGAGCGCCGCGCTCTCGTCGTAGAGGTAGTTTGAGCGGATGATCGTCGTGTTGCGTCCGGTGTTACCGCCGCCGAGCCAGCCCTTCTCGAGGACTGCGACATTCGTGATGCCGTGCTCCTTGGCGAGGTAATACGCTGTGCCGAGCCCGTGTCCGCCGGCGCCGACGATGATCACGTCATAGCGTTTGCGCGGCTCGACGTTGCGCCACTGCCGCGGCCAGTCGCGGTTCGCGCTAACGGCGTTCTTGATGAGGTTAAGGCCTGAGAATTTCATGTGGCTCTTCGCTCACGGCTCGTCGGTTTCGTCTGGCGTATCGCCGCCCGGCATCGTCGCGGGATCGCGTGCGCTGTGGCGGATCGTCAGGACTACGATCGCGTCTTCCATGACTTGATAGAACACCAAATACGGAAAGGGATTAGTCGTAAGTTTCCGAATATTGTCGCGTCCGATCGGGACCCCAATTCGAGGTGCACCTGCCAGCCGCTCAATTATCGACTTCATGCGTTGTTCAAAACGTTCGGCGCTGCCTGGAAAGTGTTCGTTCTGATAATCTGCGATGTCGCTGATGTCTTGGATTGCCTGAGGTGTGTAGCGAACCGTCAGCTTCGGCATTTCGCAAAGGCCGCCTCTACCTCTTCATCACTTGCAAACTCTCCGCGCCGCGCTTGATCAAGACCGCGCTCCAACGCGTTTGCGTCCTCCGGCGAAAGATGATTGTCGGCGCTACTCGCCTTCGAGATCGCAAAGATCAGATCGGCCAACTCGTTCTGCTGGTCTGGATCGAGCTTGCGTGCTTCTTCAATTGCCATCTCGAAGTGTTTGGTCATGTCGAACCGCTCCAATTGCGCCACTCAATCTACCCGCGCAGGCGCTCGTTGTCAGGATCGAAGGGG